>DATAEG010000038.1:0-1708 GCA_036258135.1 Jatrophihabitantaceae bacterium
TGCCACGCGCCAAAGTCAGCCCAAGGGATTAGTGCACGCCACGGTGTGCACCCCTGGCAAAGTCAGGCGAGGCCGGCGATTTTCGGCACGAGGTCGGCGGGCCTCGGCAGCGTCGCGATCTCGTCGGCCACCTCGGAGGCGACCCGGCCCAGCCCCGGGTCGGTGAGCAGGCGGTCGATCAGCTCCGCGTCCACCTGATCCGGCTCCGAACGCAGACCGAGCCCGCGCCGCGCCACGGCGTCCGCGTTCATGTACTGGTCGGCGCCGTGCGGCAGCACGAGTTGCGTGACTCCGGCGTCGATCGCGGTCAGCGTCGAGCCGGCCCCGCCGTGGTGCACCAGCGCCGCGCAGGTCGGCAGCAGCGCGGACAGCGGCACCCACCCGGCCGCCCGCACGTTGTCCGGCAGTTCTCCCAGTGGCGACGGGTCCGCGTCGCCGAGGGCGAGTACGAACTCGGCGTCCAGATGCCGTGCCACGTCGACGAGTTTGGTCAACGACGTGAGCGCGCCGACCTGGGTCAGCACCGTGCCGAGTGTCACCGCGACGCGCGGGCGCGCGGGCCGTTCGAGCACCCACTCGGGCAGCACGCCGCCTCCGTTGTACGGCACGTACCGCATCGGCCAGCCGCGCACCGGCCGGTCGACCATGCTCGGCGGCGCCACGTCGATCGACTCGCGCACCTCGGGAAACCCTTGCACGCCATGCCGTTCGCGTTCCTCGACCATCTTCTTGAAGATCGCCTCGGTCATCGACGCCTCGTCGGCGAACCCGAAGCCGTGCGACACGGCCGGCACGCCGAGCTTCGCGGCGACCAGCGGCCCGGTGCCCTCCATCGACGAGTACACGACCACGTCCGGCCGCCACGATTCGGCCGCCGACACGGTCAGGTCCACCGACACGCCGGACAACTTGGCGAAGATCGCGCCGACGAACTCCAACCCCTTCTCGGTGTCGACGTCCGTGCTGTAGTCGAACTCCTCGGGTTGCTCGCTGGCCGCCTGCTGGAACACCGCGCCGATGTCGACACCCGGCGCGGTGTCCACGACGTGCAGGCCGGCGTTCGCGGCCTCCTTGCCGCCCGCGGTCGCCACCAGCACCTCGTGGCCGGCGGCACGCAGCGCGTGTGCTAGGGAGATCGTCGGGAACACATGGCCAAGACCGGGGGAGGTCGCGAAGAGTGCGCGCACGATTCCCATTTAACACGCGATCGGCGATCTCAAGGGCGTGCGCCTTCGCCGCAACGATCCCCGCGTAAGGAAGGCTCCGCGGACGATCCGGGTCTGGAACTTCGAGCAGATGCGGGCGTTCGCGGCTGGCGGGCGCCCTGAGGTGCGAGCGGCGACCAAGCGCCCGGTCGACCGACGCCGCAAGAAGCCGGGGCCCGAGCGATTCTTCTCGCCCCATGACTTCGAGGCCCTGATATTGACCCCAGGTCTCACCGGCCTGCGGGTGTCGGGGGTCAATTTTCGGCCGGCGGGTCCCAGTCGGCTCGCCGGCGCTCGCTCCGCTCGCCCTCCGGGCTTCGCTCCGCGGGCGCCCTACCCAATCTGGGTGGACCAGTTTTCAACCGGCAGAAGTGGCCCAGTTTTCAACCGGCCTTGACATCGGGTGTTTCGTTCGTCCCGACGGTCAGCAATAGACCAACGACTGCGACACTCGCCGCAACGATCCCAGCTACCCAACTCAACCTTTCGAGAAGCGGGTTCTT
>DATAEG010000039.1:0-1618 GCA_036258135.1 Jatrophihabitantaceae bacterium
GCTGTCCAGAAGGGATCCCGGCCGATGAACCCCAGCAGCTTGGTCTGCGGGTCGGCATCGCCGGGCACCTCGACTCTCGCCCCGTAATGGCCGGAGGACCGGATGGCCTCTTCCATCTGCTCCATCCCGGCGAGCAGCTGGGCGCAGAAGTCGGGGTCCAGCCGGTCGTCCTGACCGGTGGTGCGGGCAAGGTCCCAGGTGTGCATGAAAACGTCTGGGGTGTAGAACTGGTCGATCGCGCGGTCCAGGGGCAGTGCGCCGATGTGCGGATTGGCCAGGACCCGCTCCGCGGTCGCCGGGTCGTCCAGTATCGCTTGCACGGCGGCGCAGTGGATCTGCCAGGCGGCGACCGGATCATCGTCCACGGACGGCCCGCTGGGCAACTCGATGGCCGCGCCGGCGGAGACAAACCCAGAGAGCCACTGGGTCAGATGTCGCACGATGTCGCGAGCGACCCAGCCAGCGACCGGGGTTGGGGCGTCCCAGGACGAGGTCCCGCGGACCCGGTCGGTGAACACCTGGCCGACCTGCCGGTGCCGCTCGGCGGGGCGGTCAGACAGCGCCATCGGCAAGCATCCCGTCGAGCTTCGCGTAACCCTCGTTGACGCCGGTCTCCATGCCGCTCGCCAGCCAGGCGTCCCGGCCTTCCAAGCTGTCGACCAGCGACTGCGTGCGCAGCCGGGAGCGACCGTTACCGAGGTCGTCAAACCACAACGTCTCCAGCGCGACGCCGTCGGGCTCACCCTCGAAGGTGAAGGTCTGCACCATACGGTCGCGGCGCACCTCGTGAAAGCAGCCGCGGAACGCGTACTCCTCGCCCTCGCGCGCCGAGACGAACCTCCAGCTGCCACCGGTGCGGGCGTCCCACTGCTCGATCCGAGTGTCCATGGCGTTCGGGCCAACCCACTGGGCGAACAGAGCCGGGTCGGTGTGGGCCCGGAATAGCTGTTCAGGCGTTGCCGCGAACTCACGAGTCATACGGATGATCGGCAGCTTCGGATCAGCTTCGATGGTTGTCTCCATGGTCTTGGTCATGGTGGGCTCCATCCTCGTCGTTGGTTTCGTTCATCGCCGCCAGGACGGCGTCGAGACGGCGGTACCGCTGCTCAGCCCGGCGCCGGTAGCGCTCGATCCAGGCGTCCATCACGTCGAAGACCTTCGTCTCCAGGTGCACCGGCCGAGGCTGCGGCCCGCGCGGCCGGCTAACCAGCTCGGCGTCCTCGAGCACCCGCAGGTGCTTGTAGACGGCCTGCAGCGTCATCCGGTACGGCTCAGCTAGCTGGTTCACCGTTGCGTCACCGTCGGCAAGCTGGGCCACAATGCTGCGGCGCGTCGGATCGGCAAGAGCAGAGAAGACCCGGGACAGTGTGTCCGCCGTCATTTGATCCCTCGTTTCAACCCCCTGGTTGAAAGTAATCGTAGAACCGCGACCACCGGTTCGTCAACCACGTGGTTGAAACTGCTGGTGAGGAGCCGGACGGCCGGGAGCAGTCTGCGGTAGGCCGCCTGGTTCGTAGCCTTGACGGTATGACCGTGGCGACGACCTTGTTCCGGTTCGATGATTCCTACGCTCGCGAGGTGCCGGGCCTGTCCGTGCCGTGGGCGGCGGCGCCGGTGC
>DATAEG010000040.1:0-10067 GCA_036258135.1 Jatrophihabitantaceae bacterium
ACCTGGTTCTGGATCAGCTCGCCGACCGTGCGCAGACGACGGTTGCCGAAGTGGTCGATGTCGTCGACCTCGTAGCCCTCCTCACCCGCGTGCAGCCGGATGAGGTACTCGATCGTCTTGACGATGTCGTCCTCAGTGAGGGTGCCGTGCCCGATCGGCGTGTCCGTGCCGAGCTTCTTGTTGGCCTTGTAGCGGCCCACCTTGGCCAAGTCGTAGCGCTTCGGGTTGAAGAAGAGGTTCTCCAGCAGCGCCTGCGCCGACTCGCGGGTCGGCGGCTCGCCCGGCCGAAGCTTGCGGTAGATGTCGAGCAGCGCCTCGTCCTGGGTACCGATGTGGTCCTTCTCCAGGGTGGCCAGCAGCGTCTCCGACCAGCTGAAGTGCTCGCGGATTCGGTCCGGCGTCCAACCCAGAGCCTTGAGCAGGACGGTGACCGGCTGGCGCCGCTTGCGGTCGATGCGCACACCGACGGTCTGCCGCTTGTCGACGTCGAACTCCAGCCAGGCGCCGCGACCCGGGATGATCTTGACGCCGAACACGTCGACGTCGGAGGTCTTGTCGATCGACCGGTCGAAGTACACGCCCGGCGAGCGCACCAGCTGGCTGACCACGACACGCTCGGTGCCGTTGATCACGAACGTGCCCTTCCGGGTCATCATTGGGAAGTCGCCCATGAACACCGTCTGGCTCTTGATCTCGCCGGTGGTGTTGTTGGTGAACTCGGCGGTGACGAACAGCGGGGCCGCGTAGGTCATGTCTTTGTCCTTGCACTCCTCGATCGAGGCCTTCACGTCCTCGAAGCGGGGGTTGGAGAAGGACAGGCTCATCGAGCCGGAGAAGTCCTCGATAGGGCTGATCTCGCCGAGGATCTCCGCCAGGCCGGACTCGACGGAGGCGTCCTGGCCGGCGGCGGCGCGCTGCTGCCAGGCCTCGTTGCCGATCAGCCAGTCAAAGGAGTCGGTCTGGAGGGCCAGGAGGTTCGGGACTTCGAGGGGCTCGCGGATCTTTGCGAAGGAGGTTCGGGTGGGTGCGCCGGGAATTCCGGTCTGGTCGGCGCGGGACTTCGTGCTGGTGCGGGCGGCTGCCAAGATGCGTCCTTCCAAGGACTAGCGGTCCAAACGAGCGGCACGCGGTGCCCGCCTGCTGACCGCGATCTCGGGGTCCGAACCCGGGCAGGCTAAAGAGACCCTTTACGGGTCGACGGTAGGCAGAGGGCAGCGCAACCAACGAGTGTAGCTCCGGAAGGCGTACTTGTCTAGGCCACCTCTATTTCAGCTCGAGGCAGCCTATCGCTGCGGCACTTCGGGAATCCGGTCCGAACCGCCTTCCTGGGCTGTAGCGCCGCAGATAGGGTGCCGCGATCTGCCGCTGGCGTCAAGCATGGCGGACCTGTTTGGCGCCGTCCCACAGGTCCCAGAGGGCCGTAAGGGCAGCTCGAACCCGCGCGGACACGGGCCGAGCCGGCCCTGTGGGTGCAGCTGTGGACGGTGCGGTGGACTACTTGACGGTGACGCTGGCGCCGGCGGCCTCGAGGACCTCCTTGGCCTTGTCGGCCGCCTCCTTGTTGACCTTCTCCAGGACCGGCTTGGGCGCGCCGTCGACCAGGTCCTTGGCCTCCTTCAGGCCGAGGCTGGTCAGGGTGCGCACCTCCTTGATGACCTGGATCTTCTTCTCGCCGGCGCCCTCGAGGATGACGTCGAACTCGTCCTGTTCCTCGGCGGCCTCGGCCTCGGCCCCACCGCCACCACCGGCGGCCGGGGCCGCGACGGCGACCGGAGCGGCTGCAGTGACGTCGAAGGTCTCCTCGAACTGCTTTACGAAGTCCGAGAGCTCCAGCAGCGTCATTTCCTTGAACGCGTCGAGCAGCTCGTCGGTGCTGAGCTTCGCCATGTCTGGCGTCCTTTCTGTCGTGCCGGGTGAGCCGGCGATTGGGGCTAGGGCCCCACCAGATCGCTGCGCGATCCGGCGGGACCCCGGTTAATCCGCCGGCTCGGCGGGAGTCTCGGGTTCCTCGGCGGCTGGCGCGGACGGCGCGGGCTCCAGGTCAGACGTGCCCGCAGCAGCGCCGGTCGCCTTTTGCTCCTCGAGCGCCTTGGCCAGCCGCGCGACCTGGGCAAGCGGGGCCTGGAACAGTCCGGCGGCTCGGGAGGGCAGCGCCTTCATGACACCGGCCAGCTTGGCCAGCAGCATGTCGCGGGACTCCAGGTCGGCGATCCGCGTCACCTCGGCCGCGGTGAGCGCCTTGCCGTCGAGCAGGCCGCCCTTGATCACCAGCACTGGGTTGGCCCGGGCGAAGTCACGCAGACCCTTGGCCGCGACGACGGCGTCTCCGCGAACGAACGCGATGGCCGTCGGACCAGTGAACAGGGCGTCGTCGATGGCCACGCCGGCGTCAGCGGCGGCACGCTTGGTGAGCGTGTTCTTGACGACCGCGTACGTCGTCTCACGGCCCAGCGCCCGCCGCAGCGCGCTGATCTGCTTGACGGTTAGCCCGCGGTACTCGGTGATGAGTGCCGCGTTCGACGAGGTGAATCGCTGCGCGATCGCCGCGACGGCATCTTCCTTCTCGGTGGTCGGCACGGTCCTCCTCTCGCATGTCTCGTGCCGGCAGCTGCGGGTGCGTTCAACCGTCCGGGCCGGAGAGGAAGGGCGGTCGGCGCAGGGCACGGACCGCGGCAGGCGCGTGACGCACCGCCAGTTCCGTCCAACCTGCGCGGGCCGCCCCGGCGCTCCGGAGATCGTTCGGCTGCGTGTGCGCACGCAGCGACCAGCGGTCTTTGGGTGGATCAGCCGACGATGGTACGTGAGGTCGGCCGGTCCGCGCCAATCGCCGGGTCGGACTCTAGGCGGGCGACGCCGCCTGCCACGACGCGCCGAAGCAGACGAACGGCACGGGCGTCTTGTCGTCCTGACCGGCAAGGGCCGAGGCCAGCGCCTCGGCCGAGCCGGCGCCACGGGAGAGTTCGCGATGATAGCCGGCCATCGTCTCCGCGGCGGCGGTGTCGTTGACTCGCGCGACGCTGGCCACGACGCTGCGTACACCCAGCCGGAGCAAGACGCTGGTGAGGCCGAGCGCCTCGTCCCCCGGCCGGGGAGTCGAGCGACCCACTTCACAGGCGGACAGAACGACGTGCGAGGCACGCACGGTGGCCGGATCCAGCTCGTGAGCGAAGACAGGCCCGTCGGCCAGCCGCAACGAAGAGAAGAGCGGGCTGTCCGCCTGATGGGTGCCGTGCGCGGCGACGTGAACTACGTCGGCGTCGCCCATGGCGGACATGGCGGCGGTACGGTCGGCGTTCGCACCCTCCTGAAGCCGCGCGCCCGGCCAGCACCCGACCACCGTGCGCGCCTCGTGCGAGGCCCGGGACAGTCCGGGTCCCGCCAGCGCGGTCACGGCTGGACGCAGGGCGTGGTCAAGGCCACTGCGCCGTACCCAGCCGCTGGCGGATGAGGTAGCGACCGTCGGGACGGCGCGCCGAGACGGCAACGCGTTCCACGGCACCGTGTCCAGCGTGCCCGCGGTGACCACGACAACGCTTTGCGTCGCCAGGCCGAGTGGCTGGAGCAGCGCATCGTCCAGCTTGCGCAGGTCCCTGTCCAGCGAGCCGTGGACAACCCGCCGGACAGGATCCGGAACCTGATCCAACGCCAGGACGTCCAGGTCGGCATGCGTGCGGCGGATCAGAGCCCGGACATCGCTGAACGGCCCGAGCGACTGGAGAGCCAACGCCGCCCCGCTCACGACGACGGCACCGAGCTGCCCGCCCGAGACGAAGTAGGCGACGAGCACCACGCCGTGCCGGCGAACCGTCGCCACAATGTCGGCCACACTGGCCACATTGGCGGCCGCGCCGGTTCCGGCGGCCGTCCACGCACGGTCCCTCAGGCGGTGCTGGAGGTCGGCGACGAGTCGGCGTTGCGCTGACTCCTCCGCCTCGTCCTGGATCAGCCGCGCCTCCCGGGCAGCATCGACGGCGACCCGCAGCTGGCTGAGCAACTCGGCTTCCTCGGGATCGGCCGGCGGCCGCAATGACACCACCCGGGTGCTGGTGGCGCGGCCGCGTTCCACCGCCGCCAGGATCTCGCTCGGACGTCCGGTCCGCAGGGCGATCGCCAGATCGAGCTGGGCCAGCCGCCGGCCGTGCACGGCGCTGGCCGTCTGAAGGTCGATGCTGCCGAACCGGGCCTGGTAGGAGGCCAGCTCGCGAAGACCGGTACGCAGCTCCGTCCGGGCTTGCGCGGTCTGCCCGCCAGCGAGGCCGAGTTCGGCGCGGACGAGACGGGCGTGCAGCCGCGCAGTGATGGGGTCGCCACGGCGCAACGGCCCGGCCTGCTCGGCCGCCTCCGTCGCCTGCCTGACATGCCCAGCCCGCAGGAACGCCTGCGCGGCAATGCGGTATGCCGTCGCCGCCTCCGCTTGACGGGCCGCCGCCTGCAGCTCACGGGCGACCGCCAGCGCCGGACCCGCTAGCCGGCTACCAGGCCGGCCGTCGGCCAGGTCAGCCTGCAGCAGCAACAACTGTGCCCGCGATAGCCAGCCGGTGCTGCCCCGGCGCCGGAACCGGTCGCGCGCCCGGGCCGCGAGCCGGCGCGCCAGACCCAGCTCGCCAGCGAGCAGCGCGCACTCCGCGCGGGCCAGTTCCACCTCGCCGACGTCCTGCCACTGCCGGTGCAGCCGGAACAACGCCTCGGCTCGTGCCAGGGTCTCGGCGCCTTCGATTGTCAGCCCGGACTCGATGAGCACTCGGGCCCGGTCGAGCTCGGTCACGCCGAACTGTTCCGGCGCGGCCCGCGCGGCGTCCCCCAGCAGCTTCAAAGCGAGCGGGAGGTTTCCGGCGAGGAACTCCGCGTAACCGAGGTTGTGCTTCGCCTTGAAGGCCTCCAGGCCCAGGCCGGCCCGATCCGCGGCCGCCGCCGCTCGGCTGAGGTCCGAGCGGGCAATGTTCAATCGGCCCCGATAGAGGTTCAGCGCGCCGCGGTTGATCAAGATGCTGATCCGGTCGAATGGCGCGCCGAACTCGAGCAGTTCGACCGCCGCGTCGAACCGCCTGAGTGCTTCGTCCAGATCCCCGGCACGGTAGGCCATCACGCCGTGCTGGCTGTTGACTAGCAGAAGCAGTTCTCGGTCGCCGACCGCTTCGCTGATTGTGCGGGCTCGTGCCAGCTCGACGAGACCGGCGTGAACGCCCTCCGTCTCCGCGACGTTGTACGCCAACGTCAGCGACAGCCGCGCGCGGAGCCGGACGGCGTCCGGTGCGTCGTCATCACCCAGCGTCCGCAACGCCCCGCGGAGCAGCCGCACCGCCCGAGCCGGGCGGCCCAGCGTGCTCTCCCGCTTGGCGACGTCGTGCGTGCGGCGCACCGCATCGATGATCGCTGGTCCTTGATCATCTTTAGCGACCGTCACACAAAGAGAACCTAGTTCACAGCTGGATCGACGGCGTGATTACTGGCGCTCCGCCGACGGGGCGCAGCACGAACTGGGCGAGCCCGATCGAGACGTCTTCGAACACGAACCGACCGTCCTCGTCGGCGACGGTATGTTCCGAGCCGCGTTCGAGACGCAACTCCACCGGCAGACCCGCGCCGGGCGCGGCCCATCCATCGATGCGTACAGTGCCGGGGCCGGCCGGCGTGACCGTGACCATGGTCGTCAGAGTCGAGCTGGAGAACGTGATTGTTTCTACGCCGGTCGGTGCCTCGGCCCGGGCGGCCATCGACTCCGTGCCCCATCGCTGCAGCTCTGCGACCTCGGCGTGCAGCGCGTCCAAGGTGATGGCGAACTGGCTGCGGGCGACCAGGTCGGGCGGGACCGGGTCCGCCTCCGCGTACATCTGTGCCATTCGCCGCAGGATGTGCTCGTCGTAGTCGTCGAGCGCCGCGTCGGCGTCGTGGTCACGCACGTTGTTCATTCGATCCCCCACGCTGGGTCAGTTGACAGGAGTGCCCGGAGTTTTGCTAGGCAACGGCCCCGCGTGGGACCGATGCTGCCGACTGGCATGCCCAACGCATCAGCCACCGCCGAGTAGTCGGGACGGTCGGCGAAAGCTATGACGCGCAGCAGTTGCTGGCAGCGGGCCGGCAGCTGTGCGACATGCCGCCAGAGCGCCGAGGCGTCGGCGGAGCGCAGGACGAGCTCGTCCGGCGACTCCTCGTTGCTCGGTCGCGCCTCGAATTCGTCGGCCTCCATCGCCCCCAACCTGGACTGCCGCGAGGCAGTCCGCCACGCCTCTCGGCGCACGGTGACGATCATCCAATGCAGCACAGCGATCGGGCTGGTGATAGAACCCGCGTTGCGGATCAGCGCCAGCCAGGCGGACTGCACTACATCCTCTGCGCTGTGCGCGTCCAGCCGCTGCGCGCGCGCGGTGTGCCACAGAATCGGCGTCAGCAGCGCGACCAGATCGGCCATTTTGGCCTTGTCGCCCTCACGGAACTGGTCGAACAGGGTACCGGCCTTGGCGGCCAGCGTCTCGGGCACGGGCGTCGCGTCGATCACGGCCGGTCCATCTCAGCAACTGTCTTCAGCGCCAGCCAGCCGCGCTCGACTGCTGCGACGGGGTCGCACGTGTCCAGTCCGCCATGGCGCAAGATGTGCGCGGCATATTCGCCGGCGAGAATTGGCGCGGAGAAGGACGTGCCGCTCCACGTTCCGAAGCCGCAACTGAAGTTGTCCGGGTCGAGGGTCTCGCGGGTGTAGCCGCCGATACGCACGCGCGCGGTCGGCTGAAGTGCCCCGGTGAACGTCGTAGGCATGGTGCTGACGACGTTCGAACCGCGGCGATAGCACTTGACCCAGTTGGCCTGGTTCGTGAAGAGCGCCAACGTCTTGTCGTCCGGGTTACGCGCGCCGACGCTCACCACCGGCAGCGCGTCGTGCGTCGCAGGCAGCTGGCTGCCGTCGTGGGGCGCGAAGCCGGCCGGGTACATGTGCCGATTCGTCGAGTCGTTGCCAGCCGACGCGACCACGAGCACACCCAGCTTGCCCAGCTCACGCAGCGGCTTGAGGATCAGCAGGTCGAACGCGGCATCCGATGGGAACTCGTGGTAATAGCCCAGAGACAGCGAGATGACGTCAATCAGGTGATCCGCGCGGTGGTGCTTCAGCGCAATCGCCTGCCTAATGAGTAGCCGGTTCAGGGCCTCGAGGACGTCACCCTCAGCCACCGCGCCGTCACCGTGCATCACACGCACAGACAGGATGTCCGCGTCCGGGCAGGTCTGGTGGATGAGCCCGGCGATGAAGGTGCCGTGGCCGGCGTCGGGGTCAAGCGTGCCTTCCAACGGGTCGTCGATGCGGCCGGTCGCCTCGGCGTTGGTCTGCGGGTCGGTGAGCCCGATGGGCAAGGAACCGACGCGTGGATGCCGCTGCACCATCGGGTACGTGAGCCATGGGTGCCTCCCGACGCCGGTGTCGAGGATTGCGACCACCGGCCGCCGGCACTTGGTCTTCTTGTGCCGGCGCGGCGGCGGCCCCTGCCAGGCGACCGGGGCGCGGCCGCCGCGGCCCGGCACGCCGAACTCGCTACTCGGCGCCCCAACGCCGTGCGGGCTCACGAACGGGACACCGTCGACGCCGTGCGGGCTGACGAACGGGACGCCCTCTATGTCGGCGGTGGCGGTGACGAGGTGGTCAAGGCTAACCTGCTTGGACCGCTGCGAGTCGACGCCCACGATGGCTCGGTAGTTCTGAATCACCTGCCACGAGTCCGGCGGTACGGCGGGACCGTCGCCGGCCGGGTCGAGGTTCACACGCACTACCGTCGTCCGACGCGCGAAAGAGCCCACCCCGGCTTCGTCAGCGAGCGCAAGCAAAGCGCGGTCGCGGTCCTCAATCGTCGCCACCAAACCAGCCTGCTCGGCGGCCTTTTTCAGGTCATCCGGCAGGTCTCCGTTCACCACGGCCGCGCCGCGCAGCAGCAGGCGCGCTCCGACGTACACCGTGGCTCGTACCGGCGGCTGACCCCTCAGCCGCACCGCGGTGACCGGGTCGAGCACTCGGCCGCCGTGGTTGTTCAGGACGTACGGCGGTGGCGATAAGGAGGGTTCGCGCCGTCGCGACGAGGGTCCCGGTTGGGCTGGTTGAGGGGCAGACGGTTCGTTCGGCTGCTCGCTCATGGTGTACCTCGCCTGTGCTGGTGGCCGTTGCCCCGGGCGTGCCCCCCCAGTTCCGGTAAGGCTAGGGCGCTGGGGTAGTCCTCCACCAGAGGCTTATCCGCGGCCGGGGTTGCACGTGTATCGATAAAGAGGCGGACCGCCGCCATCTGATACTCGCTCCCGGCGCCGAACCACATTCCGGTCCCGCGCGTGTATCAGACTGGCGGCAATGATCTCTTTGTCGCAACGGCCCATGCTTTCTGGGGGACGCGGGGCCGACGCGTTGACACGGACGGAGTCTGGCCTGGGGGGTGGGGCGAAGCGCCTTGGCATTGGCCGCGCTTCGTCTTAACGACATCCTCCGTTCAACGCCACAACACGCCGGTTCCACCGGCGCCACATAGATTCACGGGGAACGCGAAGCGGGCGCCGGCAATCTGGGGGGATGCCGGCGCCCGCTCCGTTCGTAAGTGCTTAACGCTCCGCGTCGTCGGTGAGGTTGCGGGTGCGGTTCACGTCGACCGGCACGCCTGGGCCCATCGTCGTGGCGAAGGTGACCTTCTTCAGGTACCGGCCCTTCGACGCCGCCGGCTTCGAACGCAGCACCTCGTCGAGGGCGGCGCCGTAGTTCTCCACCAGCTGCGTGGGCGTGAAGGACGCCTTGCCGATGATCAAGTGCAGGTTGGCCTGCTTGTCGATGCGGAACGAGATCTTGCCGCCCTTGATGTCGGTGACCGCCTTGGCCACGTCCGGCGTGACCGTGCCCGTCTTCGGGTTGGGCATCAGGCCACGCGGGCCGAGGATACGGGCGATGCGGCCCACCTTGGCCATCTGGTCGGGGGTGGCGATGGCGGCGTCGAAGTCGAGGAAACCGCCCTGGATCTCGGCCACGAGGTCGTCGCTGCCGACCCGGTCGGCGCCCGCGGCCTCCGCGGCGGCGGCCTGGTCACCCGCCGCGAACACGATCACCCGGGCGGTCTTGCCCGTGCCGTGCGGCAGGCTGACCGTGCCGCGCACCATCTGGTCGGCCTTACGGGGGTCCACACCCAGGCGCATGGCGACCTCGACGGTGGCGTCGAACTTCGTCGGCGAGGACTTGGTCACGACCTGAGCGGCCTCGAGCGGGCTGTAGGTCTTCTCCGCGTCGATGAGTTCCGCGGCCTTCCGGTAGGCCTTGCTGCGCTGTGCCATTTCTTCTCCTCGAGTGGTAGTCGCGGGCTCCGCGGATACAGAGCCCTCCCACGGTTCGGCGGACCGGTTCGCCCGCCGACAAGCAGTCAGCCCTCGACAGTGATGCCCATCGACCGGGCGGTACCCGCGATGATCTTGGCGGCCTGGTCGAGATCGTTGGCGTTCAGGTCTTCCATCTTCGTCTGGGCGATCTCACGAACCTGGTCCATGGTCACCTTGGCGACCTTGGTCTTGTGCGGTTCGCCGCTGCCTTTATCGACACCCGCCGCCTTCAGCAGGAGCCGTGCGGCGGGCGGCGTCTTGGTGATGAAGGTGAACGAGCGGTCCTCGTACACGGTGATCTCGACGGGCACGACCTGACCACGCTGCGACTCGGTCGCGGCGTTGTACGCCTTGCAGAACTCCATGATGTTGACGCCGTGCTGGCCGAGCGCCGGGCCGACGGGGGGCGCCGGGTTGGCCGCGCCGGCCTGGATCTGCAGCTTGATGACCGCAGTGATCTTCTTCTTCGGAGGCATACGTGTCTTCTTCTTCTCGTGACTGTTGGGGTGTTAGATCTTCGCGACCTGGCTGAACGAGAGCTCGACAGGGGTCTCACGGCCGAAGATCGAAACCAGTACCTGCAACTTCTGGTGCAACGGATCTATTTCGTTGATCGTGGCCGGCAGCGTCGCGAACGGGCCGTCCATGACGGTGACGGACTCGCCGACCTCGAAGTCGACCAGGATCTCGGGACGCTCCAGCGAGGCCTCCGAGGACGCAGCGGCACCGGCCGTGCTCTT
>DATAEG010000041.1:0-1927 GCA_036258135.1 Jatrophihabitantaceae bacterium
GGCCCGCGCGCTGGTACCGATCCAGGTGCCATCGTCCGCCCGGTATCGAGGATCGACGAGATCGAGCACGTCGGCCGGCAGCTCGGCGAGCATGCCCTCCTTGCTCAACGCCCCAAGAGCGCCACCGTCCTGGGAGAAGTAGACGTCCGCCTTCGTGCGGTCGCCTTCTTCGATGATCTGCGCTGCCAGTTGGGCCGTATTGCCGTAGCGAACCGAAACCTCGATGCCCGTCTCCGCCACGAAGTCGTCGACCACGGGCTGCACCAGCGACTCCTGGCGCCCTGAGTAGACCACGAGCTTCGACTCGTCGACGGCATCCTCTTCTGCTTCGTCACCCGCGGCATTGCCTGAGCACGCTGCCGCAGCGAGAACGACAACGGCCATGGTCATTGCGCCTGGCAGCCGAAGTGAACGCATCGGGAAGATCTCCGAAGAACAGGAAGGACGATGTCGCCTGGCATCGTACTTAGGTTTGGCTAACCTCGCCTACTCGGCCGTCGGCGCGCGTGTTCGCGCCCGAGTCCCTCGAGTGTGAAATCGGCGGCGTCCGGCTGATGATCGACAGCGAGGCAGTGATGAAGTCGTTCTCCGAGGACACATGGTCCGGCCCGAACGCCGGACGGCTCACCCTCGCCGTGCACTGTGCCTCACCAGCCGACGTCGATCGGTTGCACGCTGAACTGGCCACCCTCGGCTCGGGCTCCCATATCACCCCGTTCGACGCGCCTTGGGGCCAGCGGTATGCCACCGTCCGCGATCCTGACGGTGTCCGCGTCGATCTTTACGCCCCGCTGCCTCCGGACTGAGTCACTGGATCGGGCAGGGTCATTTGGGCCGCGGCGGCCTGGCGGATGGTCGGGGGTGGGCCGGCTTTGCCGGGTGGCGCCGCCGCGGCTGCCGGCCGGGTCGGCGGCCCGGTCGCTGCGGCGTCGGGACGTGGCTGCTCATCTGGGGGTCTGCCGTAGCTGGGATGTCGGGGGTCGTCGGGTGGGACGAAAGCTCGTTTGCCCTTGCCTGGCGCGAGCGCCCAGCCGAGGCGGGTCTTGAGATCGTGGTGGAAGCTGCACAGCGGATCCAGCCCGTCCAAGCGGGTGTGCCTGGTCTGCGCCCAGGGTTCGCGGTGGTCCCACTCGACCCGGATCCGGTGGCAGCCGACGACCGAGCAGCTGGGGTTCGTCCACAGCAACGCAGCGCGTTGCGCGGCGGTCGGGCCGCGGCCCAGATGCGTGACGTTGAGCACGTCCACCCCGTCGGTGATGACCAGCTTCACGATCGCCTCGCCGAGAATCTCTTTGGCGCCCGACACCGGGATCGGGCCGACCCCGGCGATCTCGCACAGTTCCCCACCCTGCACGCGGCCACGGCGCAACGCCGCTACGTCTACCCGCAGCAGTCCCAGATAACGCGGACTGGTCGACGGCCGTGGGGGCACCGCGCACCCCGGCCGTGCCTCTCTGCCGGCAGCGGCGACGATGCCTGGATCTCCGGCCCGGCCGGCCGAGCCGGCACTATCGCCCCCGGCCTCGGGATCGGCCGTCGTCGTGCTCTCGGCGGCGTGTTCGGCCATCGCCATCAGGGCGTCGAAGGCGTAGGCCTCGACTGGTTCGTTGCGGCCCGCGCGGCGGGCGGCGGTGAAGGTGGCGTCGGTGATGGCGTTGAGCACGGTGACGAACGCGGCGCCGGCGTGGGCGGTGCCGCGGGCGGACAGGTTCCAGCCGCCTTCGCCGTCGCGGTAGTGCCGCAGCCGCCGCTGGGCGTGGATCCGGGTGTTGGTGGCGTCGGGGTTCGGATCCGCCGCCGCCTTCACCCGGGCGCATTCCTCCCGCAACTCCGCCAGCGACACCCGCGGCGCCAACTCCACCAGCCGCCGCTCCGCCGACAGGTCCGCCTCGGCGGCACTGCTGATAGCCGCGGCCTCCGCGTGGGA
>DATAEG010000042.1:0-2664 GCA_036258135.1 Jatrophihabitantaceae bacterium
GGCGCGCTGGTCGACGTGATCGGCCAGATCGGGTTCGATCCCGGGACGGAATGGGGCACGGGCGCCGCCAGCACCGCCGACAACACGATCCGGCGCCGTTCCGACGTCGACACCGGCGACACCAACGGCGGCGACGCCTTCGATCCCGCCGGCGCGTGGGAGGGATTCCCGATCAACACCCTCGACGGCATGGGTGCCCACACGTTCACGGGCGGTGGTGGGAACCAACCTGTCACCGTGAGTTGCGGCGGTCCGCTGACCACCGTCGCCGGTGGCGCCGCCAGCCGGGTCGTCACTGCGACCGACGCCGACGGCACCGTGGTCGACATCGCGATCACCGGCGTGTCTCGGGCGCCGACCTCGGGGGCGATCGAGCGGACCGCCTTCACCCCCGCCTCCGCGCCCGGCGGCACCGCCGAGGCGACCATCACCGTGGGCGCCCATGTCCCGGCGGGCGCATACGCGGTGACCGTCACCGCCAGCAACGACGACGCGACGCCGCAGACCGCCACCTGCACACTCAGCGTCGCCGTGCAGGCCATCCGCCCGATCGGCGAGGTGCAGGGCGCGATCACCGACGCGACCGACGGCGCCACCTTCCTGTCGCCGCTGGCTGGCCAGCAGGTCGTGGTCCGGGGAGTGGTGACCCAGAAGACGCTGGCCCGCTCGTCGGCGGGTGCCGCACTGAACTAGCTGGAGTGCCCATGGACCTTGCTCAGGGTCCACCGATGAAGAGAGCCTCCGGGCGAGTGTGGAAGTGCTTACGACCGCGCTCGCAACGGAGGCTCTCATGCACCGTAACGCTCGTCTGACCCCGGCTGGCCGACTGTTGCTGTGCCAGCGCATCGAGGCTGGCTGGCCGGTCGCTCACGCGGCTGAGTCGATGGGGATCTCCCGAGACCGGGCCTATGTCTGGTGGCGCCGCTACCGGGCCGAGGGTGTGGCCGGTCTCGAGGACCGCTCCAGCCGCCCGCACCGCAGCCCGATGCGGACCAAGCCGTCACGGGAGCGGCGCATCATCCAGCTGCGACGTCAGCGGGGTCTCGGGCCGGCTCGGATCGCCGGGATCGTGAAGGTTCCGGCGTCGACGGTGCACGCCGTCCTCGTCCGCCACGGCCTCAACCGGCTCGACTACCTCGATCGGGCCACCCGGGTACCGATCCGACGGATGGAGATGTCGCGGCCGGGCGAGCTGGTGCACGTCGACATCAAGAAGCTCGGCCGGATCCCTCGAGGTGGCGGCTGGCGCATCCATGGCCGGGGCGCTCGGCCGAACAGCCACGCCGCCAAGAAGGCCGCTATCGGCTACGCCTTCGTGCACTCGGCCGTCGACGCCTACAGCCGTCTGGCCTACAGCGAAGTCCTTGACGACGAACAAGGCGCCACCGCGGCCGGCTTCTGGCTCCGGGCCGCGGTGTTCTTCGCCGCCCACGGCATCACCGTCGAACGCGTGCTCACTGACAACGGCAGCTGCTACCGCAGCCGCCAGTTCACCGCTGTCCTGTCCGGGATCATGCACTCCCGGACCCGGCCCTACCGACCCGCCACCAACGGCAAAGTCGAGCGCTTCAACCGCACCCTGCTGGCGGAGTGGGCCTACGCCCGCGCCTGGAGCTCAGACGGCCAACGAACCCGCGCATTGACCGCCTGGCTCCACCTCTACAACCATCACCGACACCACACCGCCATCGGCGGCGCTCCCATCACCCGTGTCAGCAACCTGACCGGGCACTACAACTAGCGGCCGATCGCGTGCCGGCGGCGGACCCGCGTTCCGATCTCCGCGGCCACGAGCGATGCGACGAACAGCACGATCAGCAGCACCTCGTCGCGACCGCTCTCGATCTCCCACACGAAGTGGGGCTTGGTGATCGCGTAGCCGTACATCAGGCAGCCCACCGCCACCGACCCGAGGCCAGCGTCCCGGCCGCCCAGCCGGCCGGACAGGAAGGCGACGACGACCAGCACGGGCACGGCGATCGGGGTGGGGACCCAGACGAGCCCCAGGCCAACCAATCCCGTAACTACGGCCGCAGTGAGGAGGTGGTCGCTATCGAATCGCTCGTACGGCATGGGACGCTCCGCATCCACCATTCCTGCCTACCGCACCCCGCCGCGCAAGTGGGCGCGCCTTCACGCGTCCGATACACCCAGCCGCACGACTTGACGCCCCGTTATCGCCGGCCGGGTCGTCACCGACCCCGGAACGAGATGGCGAGGTCGACGATGTCGCTCATGATGCGGACCAGCTCGAAGTCCTTGGGCGTGTAGACCGCCGCCACTCCGGCATCGAGGAGCGGCTGGCGATCCTCGTCGGGGATGATGCCGCCCGCAACGATCGGTGCGTCGACGCCGCCGGCGCGCACCAGGCGGACTACCTGCGGCACGAGGTCCAGGTGCGATCCCGAGAGGATCGACAGGCCGACGACGTCAACGTCCTCCTCCACCGCCACGGCCGCGATCTGCTCGGGGGTCAGGCGGATGCCCTGGTAGATCACCTCCAGCCCCGCGTCCCGTGCCGCCACGGCGATCTGCTCGGCACCATTCGAGTGACCGTCGAGGCCCGGCTTGGCCACGAGCAGCCGCGGTGGACCGCCGGGCAACCGCTTAACCCGCTCGGCGATGGTGCGCAGCCCGGCCGAGCCGCCGCCGACGTCGACCGCG
>DATAEG010000043.1:0-8220 GCA_036258135.1 Jatrophihabitantaceae bacterium
CAAGGCTGTCCAGTTCGACCACCACGCGGTGGCCGAGCAGCTGCACAAGCTGATCCGCCGCGCCGATCCTGCCGTCGAGGGTGGCGTCGTCGCCGTGCAGGCCAACAATCTGGCCGCCGAGGTCCTGCGGCTACACGAAGCGGTGCTGACCGTGGAGGACATGGGCGGCGTCGGCGGGCTGGCCTCCTACCTCAGCTTGGTCAACGACCGGAGCGTGTACGACGCCAAGATCATCGGGCGCGAGCCCAACCTCTCGCAGTTCGGCGTCATCGACACGCCGGAGTTCGTGATCAACGTGCTCCGCGTGGTGAACCTGGCCCAGGTGTGGTGCCCGACCCGAGCCCAGGCGATGGAGCGCGCCGAGGTACTCGAAGCCGAAGCGGTCAAGGCTCGAGCCCATGTCGACACTGGCTACGACGCCCTGGCGCGCGCCGAGGCCGTGTCGCGCCGGCTCGGCTGACCACACAGCGTCCGGCTCCGGGGCTCGCCGACCCTCGGCGCCGGGCAGGTTGCGTCGGGGCAGTGTTTGGCGGGCGTCTAGCGGGCCGCGAGCAGGGAGTGGCCATTACCAGGACGTGCCCAGGCTCGCAAATCTCCGCCGCTTGACCAGTCTCTGGGGGCAGAGAAGACTCTCTCCATTTCGTGCCTCGAGTTGCATCCATCTTGGGGTCGCGATTCCATCCAAAACGGGGGGTTCAGATGAAACGTCTAGCGGGGCTTATCGCGGTCTTGACGCTAGGTGCGCTCGTATTCGCGGGGCCGGCTGGCGCCACGCAGCCGTTCATGCAGCGGATCCCGCAAGGCCCGGACACGCTTGTCAACCCGTTCACGCTTGAACCCACGTGCGGCTTCCCGGTCCTCATCCAGCCCACAGCGCCCGACGTCACGAACCTCATCATCTTCAGCGACGGCGAGATCACCGGGCCCGGGCCATTCGTCGGGACCGCCACCAATCTCGACACTGGGAAGACGGTCAAGATCAACCTTTCGGGCAGCTTCTCGTTCGTGCAACACAGCGACGGCAGCGTCACTGTCACCTCCTATGGCCACGTCCTCTCTAGCCTGTTCGGCACCATCTTTTTCGGGCACACCATCCTTGAAATCGACGCCAACGGAAATGTGACCTCGAGGACGTTCAACGGGATGGCAGAAGATCTCTGCGCCGAACTCGCCGGCCCGTAAGCTTCCGAACTCGACGCGCAAGTCTGACATTGCCATGACGGCACACCGCCCTGGCGGGGCCAGGCCAGGGCGGCGGCGGATTCAGCTGCGCTGTCCGCACACGGTCCGGACCGGACGGGCTCGGCAGGGCTGGGGGGCGACCCCCTAAAGCGGCCTAGATCGAGAGTCGTTCCGAGCCCTGCGTCTCAGCGGACGAGTTTCGGCCCGTTTGCCGTCATCGCCGTCGCCACGATCGTCAACAGCCACGGCCGAAAGTCAGACCCGGGCCGGAAGCTGTGTAGCTTGCCGAACGCCTTGACAAACGCCTCCGCGGCGACGTCCTCCGCATCGGCCGCGCTGACGATCGTCGCAGCCATGCGGTAGCCGATTGCCTGGTAGCGGCGGACCAGCTCCTCGTAGGCATCAAGGTCGCCGGCTTTCGCCCACTCGATCAGCTGGGAGTCCGTGTCGCCCGGGCCGCCCGCGAGCCCAGTGCGCAGCGACACGAGGCGGGCACCGCGCGCCGGCGCGTGGTGGCCTCGGCTCGTCGCGTCTTGCGCCTCGCTCACGCGCTCCCCCTTGCCGCCCGAAATGGGCGAGCTACGGCCCACGACAGGTGTACACCGCAGCGCCGCTACAGGTTCGCGGACGGCACCGAGGAACCGTCGACCGCGCAACGGTGTATTCCCAGCGTGCGACCCGATCCGCAGCTCGTCTGCCAGGCCGGCTTCGGGCTGGGCGTCGCGGCCGTCGTCGCGCTCTGGTGGTCATCCGGGCCGTCCGCCGACCCTCGCCTCGACGCCGCCCGGCTGGCCGGTTTGCTCGCCGCCTACCTGCTTGCTGTCCAGATCCTGCTCCGGGCCCGCCTGCCCTACGTTGAGAACGGCGTCGAGGTGGGCGTGCTGGCGCGCGCTGGCATCGCCGCGGCGGCCAGCGGCTGGTCTGGCTAGCGGCCGGGCACGCCGCCTTAGTCGTGTGGTCGTACGCGCGGATGTCCCATGTCTCACTGTGGGGCCAGGCACGGGCTCTCGTTCTCAACTATCCGGACGTGCTCATGGCCACTGTGGCCTTGGCGTTGTTCGCCGGAGTGGCGCTGTTGGCCGCCCGCGCGGTGCGCCGCCGGGTCAGCTATCAGACCTGGTCGCACGCCCATCTTTACGTCTACCTCGCGACCGGACTGGCGATCGCGCATCAACTGGCCAACGGCGAGCACCTGCACCGGCATCCCGCCGTGCGCGCGGCATGGCTGCTCGGCTGGATCGCAGTGGCCGGGGTGGTGGTGTGGTTCCGCGTCCTGACACCGCTGGCGCGCTCGCTGCCCTGGCGGCTCCGCGTCGCCGACGTCCGCACGGCCGCGGCCGGCGTCACGACCGTGACGATCGCCGGCCGCAGGCTGGACCGGGCACGCATCCAATCCGGCCAGTATTTCCGGTGGCGTTTCCTGAGCCGTGGACGCTGGTCGGGCAACCCACCCCTACTCGCTCTCGGCGCCACCGACGGAGCAGCGCCTGCGGATCACCGCCGAGGGCATCGGCGATCACAGCACCGGGTTAGCCAACCTCGCGCCTGGGACCAGGGTTGCCGTGGAGGGTCCATACGGCGCTTTGACCGCCCGTGCCACGCGTGCCGAGGGCGCGGTGATGCTGGCGGGCGGTATCGGCATCACGCCATTGAGGGCGCTGTTCGAGTCGCTGCCGGCGAAGCCGGGACGGCTCGACCTGATCTATCGCGTGAGCACCGCGAAGGACGTGCTGTTCCGGGCGGAACTCGAGGCCCTCGCCGCACGGCGCGGCGGGCGGGTGCATCTTCTGATCGGCAGCCGCACCGAGCACCCGATTAATGCCGAGGTGCTGCGCGGTCTGGTCGCGGATATCGCGGACCGGGACGCCTATGTCTGTGGACCGCCGGGCCTGGCCGCCGCATTCCGGAACGCAGTGCGCGCGGCTGGTGTACCTCGCGCACGAATACACGTCGAGGGGTTCGCCCTCGACGACGTCTGAAGGGACCGCCATGCGCCGAGTCGTGATCTTCGCGGCCATCACCGCGATCGGACTGATCCTGTTGCTCACGTTCCGCAGTCGGGCCCCGGACGGAGCGGCGGCCAGCTCGCCGATTCCGTCCGTCACCCGTCCCACCACAACCGGGCCGGGCACCTCTACGCCGCCCGCGACCAGCAGCGCGCCGGTGCTGCGCGACGGCACGCATCGCGCGCCCGGACGGCGCGTTCACACCGATTGGGGATATGTGCAGGTGGCGGTGCGCATCGCGCATCGGCGCATTGTCGACATCACTGCCGTCGAGCTGCCGCACGGCAACCCAACCGACGTCCAGATCAGCCGGGACGCGGCGCCCCATCTGCGCGCGCCGCACTCGCCGCGCAGAGCGCCCACATCGACACCATTTCCGGCCTCGCCATCGCTACATCCGGCACCGCCGAACGCGGGCTGCACGTCGTGGATCCGCACAGCGGCGCGCCCGCCGTCGATATCGCCAGCCTCACCGTCATCGAGCCAGACCTGGCCACCGCCGACGCCCTCGCCACCGCGGGGGTGGCGATGGGACGGCGTGCCCGCGACTGGCTCGAGTCGGTGCCCGGCCACGTGGCGTTGGCGATCATGGCAGACGGCAGGACGTGGCGGACCGGCCGCTTACGAACCGATGACGCCAAAGTCATCGAGGCCCATCCTGTTCGGTGATGGTTCGCCGAGTGTCGAGGTGCGCAACGGTGTGGCGACCTCAACTGGGGCGGCGAGTGTGGAGAATGTGACCGGCCACCTGTCACCCGTTGGAAAGGAAAATCGGTGCCCGCCAAATTCGTGCTCAAGAAGACCGCCAACGGCCAGTTTCACTTCATGCTGCTGGCCACCAACGGCCGCGTCGTCGCCTCCAGCGAGATGTACAAGACCAAGGCCGCTGCGCTGAACGGCATCGAGTCGATCCGCAAGAACGCCGGCGGCGCGGTGTTCGAGGACAAGAGCAGTTCCAAGGCTTAGCCGGGCGATGACGGTATGGACGTCCGCGAGCTCCGCCTTGTCCTGACCGTCGACGACTACGACGCGGCGCTCCGCTTCTACCGCGACGTGCTCGGCCTGGACCAGCTGGCCGCCTACGATGCGCCCAACGGTGGCCGGGTCACGTTGCTCAGTGCTGGCCGGGCCACCGTCGAGCTGGCCGACGCCGCGCAGGCTGATTACATCGACGAGGTCGAGGTCGGCCGACGCGTGGCCGGCCCGACCCGGGTGGCCTTCGAGGTCACCGACGCCGAGGGCGCTACCCGGCGGCTGGCTGAGGCAGGCGCCGAGGTCGTCGCCGAGCCGACCCGCACACCATGGACGTCGCTCAACTCCAGGCTGACCACCCCCGACGGCCTACAGATCACCCTGTTCCAGGAGCTCTAGCACGTCGGTTGCCGAGGGGGGCATGCCATGACCGAGCCGACTGCTCCGTCCACGGAGTATCAGAGGTTCACTACTACGCCGCTTCGGTGGTACGAGTGGCTGCCCCTGCCCGGCCTGCTCGCGTTCGCCATGTACCTGTGCCGCGGGCAGGCGGAGATCCTGCTCAGGCAACTTCAGCAGCCCGACACGCAGAGCTACGGACTGTCCACGATCGGCGGCGGCCTGCAGAACCAGGTCAGCGCGGCCCGAGCGGCGATCCGGCTGTGGAAAGGCGGCGGCACGGCGCACATCGCAGCCGTGTTCGTGGCCGCCGACTCGCTCTTCACGTTGATCGGCTTCGCGGCCTTCGGCGCGCTCCTGTGGACGGCCATGCGACGCTCGCTCAAGATCGCCGGACGCTACCCGTGGCCCGACGACCGACCGTTCCGTTGGTACCGCTGGCCGCTCTGGGGCGCCCAGGACAAAGGCTTCGGCCGACTTCGTCCGCTCTCGACGTACCTGGCGCTCGGCGCGCTCCTGGTCATCGCCCGCCTCCTCGCGTTCGCCACCGACGGCAACGCCGCGCTCATCTGGGCGGCCTGGATCTTCCAGAAGCTCCAGTGGGCGACGCTGGCGATCACGCTGTTGGTCCTGGTGGCCGCCATCCGTGACGCGATCAGCGAGCCGAAGCCCGCGGAGGACGACAAGCCTCCCGACGAGGACCACGGCCGCCGGATTCGCCCGGAAGTGCGCGCGTCGTGGGACCGCTACTGGCTGGCCGTCCTCGTGCTCCGGGGGCAGGTCGGGCTGGCTGTGCTCTGGTCGCTCCTGGTCATCGTGGACGCGACCGGTCAGGTGAGCGACCTGCTCCGCGGCTGGATGGACCGATGGTTCGGCTTCGCCGTCGGCCTGGCGTCGGTCCTGCTGTTCGCCATGCTGCTGTGGTCGAGCTGCCGCCGCATCATCCTGAGCGAGGCGCAGGTGAGACTCCCCGAGAGCGCCGACAGGGCCACCCGCGTCCTGCTCTGGGTGTCGGCCGTTGCCGCAGTGGTGTCGATCGCGTTGGCGTTCGTGTTCCGCTCCGCGGTGCCGCTCTGCCTGTTCGCGCCGTTTGCGGTGCTGCTCGTCTTCGAACTGGCGCGCTGGACGACCCAATGGCAGGCGTTTGAGAGCCTCGACAAGAACGCCGCGGCCAAGACGCGCGCCGCGGCGCACGCCCCGCGGGACGGCCAGCGCCTCGCCTATCTGCGCATCGGACGACTGGTGGCCGCGTGGGTGCTGGCCGCGCTCGGCTTGGCGCTGACCCGCGCCGGCGCCGGCCCTCTCATCCTGTTCCTGCTCGACCATCGGGCCAGCTATTTCTGGGCTGGGCTCCTGATGATCATCGGCCTCCTGCTGATGATCGTGGCGACAACCTGGCTGCTCCGGGCGCTCGCCACGCTGGACGGCGAGAAGGTGCCGAAGGAACGCGAGCTCCGCCACCTGATGATGGTGGCGGCCGCGGCGGCGCCCTGCGTCGCCTTCGCCCTGTGGCCGCTGACGCTTCCGCCGCTGGTCGGCAGCATCGCCGTCGTGGCCGTGAGCTTCGCGCTGTTGGCGGCGCTGTTCGCCGAGTTGCAGCGGCTGTCAGAACTGTCTGTGCCGCCGCTCGGGATGACGATGCTCGGCCTGCGGCGCGTCCCCGTGTTCACCCTGTTGGCGATCACGCTCATCGCCAGCGCGCTCCTGCCCGACGGCGGCTACCACCAGATCCGAACGACCGACGCCATGCCGCGCCGGGTGCAGCTCACTTCGGTGTGGAACCAGTGGCGCGAGGCCAACTGCGTCGACACCGCCACCGCGCCGGTGCCACTGGTGATCATGATCGCGGAGGGCGGTGGGATCCGGGCTGCGTACTGGACGGCGTCCGTGCTCACCTCGCTTCAGGATCAGCCGGCTGCCGCGTGCCCGTCGCGTACCTCGCTCTCGCATGTCTTCGGGATCAGCGGCATCAGCGGGGGCAGCGTCGGCACGGCGGCGTACTTGGCCGAGCGGCCAGACCCGTCCTCGGACTGGTACGACGCGGCGCTGGGCAAGCCGGACTTCGCGTCCACGGCCCTCGCCGGCGCGTTCGTGCGCGACCTGCCGCGCGGGGTGATCGGTTTCGCCGCTACCGATCGGGCGGGCCTGCTGGAGACCGCGTGGGAACGGAAGGTCCCGGGGCTGGGCACGGACTATTTCACCAAGCTCAAGCCGGGCCTGGACGCGGCTGCCCGCCAATGGACTCCGGTGACGCTGTTCAACGGATCGCAGGTCGAGACCGGATGCCGCGTCAATACCTCGGCGCTGGTGCTGACCTCCGTGCCCTCCCTATCCGACTGCCGCGACCGCGACCATCGCAGCGCCACCGTGACGCTGGCCGCCGAGGAAGGCGCCGAGACGCGCGTGCCGGCGGCTTCCGTCACGCTGGACACCGCCACTCGCGCAGCCAGTTGCGGCCAGTCGTTCCGGGCTTCGACGGCTGCGCTGCTTTCGGCACGGTGGCCGTTCATCTCGCCGTCCGGTCAGCTGCCGTGCAAAGGCCCACGGGTCAGCGTCGTGGACGGCGGCTACGCCGACGGCGCGGGCACCCAAGGCGTGATCGAGCTGTGGGAGCAGCTGGAGCCGCTGGTCGCCGCATACAACGCGCAGTCCGCGAACGCCGCTCATCCCGTCGTGCCGACGCTCGTGGTTGTGGACAACCACTACCAGTCAGCGTCTGCAGCGGCCCGGGTGCCGCGCACCGCCGAGGCGCTCGTCCCGCTCGATGCGTACCGACGCGCACATGGCACCCGCGACACCGACCGCTGGCAGCAGGCGATCTCGGACTTCGCGACCGTACCCGGCCGGCCGGGCATCGCCTGTGTCAACCCGGCCGCGTTCGCCGGCCGCGTGCTGCTGGCCCCGACCACTCGTCCCGGGTTGCCGGCGCCGCTGGCCTGGACGCTCTCCGCGGCCTCGCGGCAGGACCTGACCGATCAGCGGAAGGACCTCTTCGCCGAGCCGTCGGACGTGGGCAGCAGGCTGCTGGAAGTGCTGAGCGGACGGACGGCGCTCACCTGCGGCTAAGGCCGCCAACCGCCTGGTTCTTCGCCTGCTAGCATCAGTCGAAATGAAAACCGTTTTCATTACGGTTTCGGATCGATGGGAGGCGACCGGTGGGCGCGCGCGGCCTGGCCTGGCTGGCGGTGGCGTCGGTTCTCGTCGTGCCGACCGTGACGGCCTGCCAAAGCTCGGCCGGCGGTGGTGCCAAGGACGCGGTGTCGGTCGTCGCCTCGACCGACGTGTGGGCTGACGTGGCGGCGCAGGTCGCGGGCGACCAGGTCGGCCACGCCGTGAAGATCACGTCGATCATCAACGATCCGGTCCAAGATCCGCACTCCTACGAAGCCACCGCCCGGGACCGGATCGCCCTGGACAGGGCCGACCTCGTGATCGAGAACGGCGGCGGCTACGACGACTTCGTGGGCAAGCTGCTCGGCGACTCCGCGACGCGCACCAGGATCGACGCGGTGACCGTGGCCGGCAGCCGTGCCAAGGTCGACGGGCAGCCGAACGAGCACGTCTGGTACGACTTCCCGACGGTGGCTGCGGTGGCCGGCAGGATCGCCGACGCTCTCAAGACCAAAGACCCGGCCCAAGCCGCCATCTACCAGCGCAATCT
>DATAEG010000044.1:0-29664 GCA_036258135.1 Jatrophihabitantaceae bacterium
CGCCACGACGCCGTCGACTAGGCCGCCGGGATGCTGCTGCGCTCCGGGCAGCTGCCCGCCTCCGGCGGCACCCCCGCGACCGTGCTGCTCACCCTCACCCGCGACCAGCTCGAGTCAGGCACCGGGCTGGTCACCACCGGCCACGGCGGGCAACTCACCGTGAATGCGGCACTGCGCGCAGCGGGTGAGGCCGACGTCATCCCCATCGTCATCGCAACCGACGGGATCCTCGGCTACGGCCGCAGCCGCCGCATCGCCACCGCCAGCCAACGCCGCGCCCTCGCCGCCCGGGACAGCGGCTGCTGCTTCCCCGGCTGCGACCACCCTGCCGGACTGCCGAGGCCACCACCTCACCCCGTGGGAACAGGGCGCAGGCCGCACGCGATCCCGCCACCCTGGATCGACCCGGACCAAACACCCATCCGCAACACCATGCACAACACCACACTCAACCCCGTACCAGCGGCATGAAGGGTGACAGGGAAGCCTGCGCGGAGCGAAAGGCTAAGCGCCCATTGCCTTGGGCAGGTTCTTGATGTTGGACACCTCGGCCTGCACCTGCTTGTTGATCAACGGTGTGATCAGGACCATCAGCCCACGCGGTTTGAGGTCCACCGTGAACGTGACCTCGGTCGTCGCAGGGGACACCTCGCGCAGCTCGAACGATCCGACCGGCCGGGCCGGCCCGGCGATGACCTGGAAGTCGATCCGATTCGGCTCCTCGTAACGGGTGAACCTGAAGGCACCGTTGATCTTGCGACCGCCCGGACCCTTCATCGTCTGGGCGAATGTCGCGCCTTCGCCCGCCCCTTCGACGTGGGTGAGGCTGATGACCTGAGGACGCCAAGACGGGTCGTTGGTCGCGTCAGCCAAGAACGCGAAGACCTCGGCGATCGGGCGGTTCACGGTCACGGTCTGCGCAGCATGAGCCATATCGGCCGACCCTACCCGGCGCCACTCGCCGGATCATGCAACCCCTGGCTGCCCTCCTTCCAGAAGGTGACGAGCGCGTCGATCGTCGGCAGGTCGGTGTGCTCGACGTAAGCACCGAACGGCGCGTTCCAATACTCGCTTTCCGGCCCCGGGTGCGATGTGCTCACGTACGCGTAGGGGACCGCGCAGAAACCGTCACCGGGGGAGGCGCCGTACGTCACGTCCTCGAGGTCGATGGCGACGTCGAAGTGCTCCGGCCAGAGCACCGGTGTCTTGCCGGGCGCGAAGGCACGTAGCGCGGCGTCGACCAGCAAGTACCAGTCAGTCAGCTGCGCGGTGGCCGTTGGATCGAGCTGAAGCGGGTCGGCGCCCAGGTCGCTGTGGTCGTGGTAGAGATCTTCGGGAGGGCCTTCGGTGATCTCGGCCGCCGCGGCCACGTCGGCGATCGTGCCGACGAGCGGGACGCGGCGAGCCTCGTCGACGACCAGCTCGCCGCCGTTGACCCGGATGGCCGGACCCTCGGCCGTGGCGAATCCGCCGGGTACCACCCGAAGCGCGATGCCGCCGACCGCACGGTACTCCGGCCCGGCCAGCAATCTCTCGGCCACCGCGTGCAGCGAGCGTCGGGCAGCGGTCGGTTTCTCCTCGGCCATCGGCGGAGTCCTAACTATCGTCGAGCTGGACCGGAAGGCCCGGCCGGACCATCGTTCCAGCTGGCGCCCACAAGAGCATCCCGTCCAGGACGATTCGGCCGGCGTGCACGAGTGGGTCGTCGGAGGCCAGCTCGAGCGCGCGGTCGAGCGACTCGACCGCGAACACGGCGAGGCCGCGCCACGCCGGGTCCGGTTGCTCCAGGAACGGGCCGTTGGTGAGGACGTGCCCGGCGGCACGCAGGCCGGCGTAGAACTCGATGTGTTCGGTCTGCAGCCGCGCAACAGTCGCGGCGTCGTACTCGGGCGCGTCGGGTGGACGCCGAAGCAGCAGGAATTGGAATTCCTCCAACGGGCCAACGCTCACTGGCGCGCGAGCTTCTCAATGATGTCGGCGAAGCCGCTGATGTCGCCGTACTCGGCGATGCCGGCCGGCTCGTCGTCAGTGAGCGGTCCGATCGCGACCTTCGACACCCGTACCACGACGCCGTCGGCGTCGGCAGTCAGCTCGTAGCTGGAGTCGAGTACGGTGCCCGCGCTCAGCCGGCCGCGCGTGGACCAGGCCCGCGGCGGATCCCAGCCCGTGACGTGGCCGTAGAGGTGGCCCGTCCCGTCTCCCCAGTCCTCGTAGTGCCGGCCGCCGAGCTGTGGCTCGAGCACCACGGCACGGGTTCGGTCCCCGCCGTAGCTGTGCGGATACCACTCGGAGGCCCGCCTGGTCATGACGTCGAAGACCCGCTTAGGGCTGGCGCGGATGTGCAGCTCACAGGACACCCGCACACTGCGCACGGGATCGGTCTCGTTCATGCGCCCTCCTCGGTCCGGGCTTTCGACAGTTCGTTTCAGAGCGAGCAGTGCCGCGGCGTCCACATCTGCCATCGGCGCCACCCACCGCTCGTACCACTCCCGCAACGGGATGGGGTTGAGGTGGTTGATCCGGTCGCGGCCGCGCCGTTCGACCACGACGAGTCCGGCGTCCACCAAGACGGCCAGGTGCTGCATGACCGCGAAGCGGCTCAGCTCCGGCAATTGTGTAGCTAGGCCGCCGGTGGTGGTCGGGTGGCGGCGCAGCAGGTCCAGCAGCCGGCGGCGGTGCGGATTGGCCAACGCCCGCCAGAGGTCAGGCGCGGACGTCTCCCGAACCGCCGGCTGCGACATGTGATAGTTCTATCACATAAGCCGCCCGGTCGGACGAGCCGCCAGCGCGCATACGCTGCGTGACGTGCGCACTCTGATCGTGGTCGGCGGTGACGCGGCGGGGATGAGCGCGGCCTCGGCCGCCAAGCGAGCCCTCGGCGACGAGATCGAGGTGATCGTCTTCGAGCGGGGCCACTGGACGTCCTACTCCGCGTGCGGCATCCCGTACTGGGTGGCCGGGCAGGTCGCCGGTCCGGACGCGTTGGTGTCCCGCTCGCCCGAGGAGCACCGAAAGCGTGGCATCGACGTCCGCACGTTGACCGAGGTGGTGGCGCTCGACACGGCGGCGCAGACGGTCCGTGCCCGAGGCCGGGACGGTGCCGCGTACACGACTCAGTACGACGACGTTCTGCTGGCCACCGGGGCGGAGCCCATTCGTCCGGACCTGCCCGGGATCGACGCCGAGGGGATATACGGCGTCCAGGACCTCGAAGACGGCACTCGGGTCATCGACGCCCTCGCCGACGGTCCGGCTCGCGCGGTGATCGTAGGCAGCGGCTACATCGGCCTGGAGATGGCTGAGGCGTGCGTTCAGCGCGAGATCAAGGCGACCGTGATCGACCAGGCGTCGCAGCCGATGCCGCTGCTGGACGCCGATCTCGGCAAACGGGTGCACGAGGCGATGAACGGCCTCGGCATCGAAACCATGATGGACACGCCGGTGCGCGGCTTCGTCGCCGACGACTCAGGGCACGTCGCCGGGGTAACGACCGACACCGAGACGGTGCCCGCCGACGTCGTCATCCTCGGCATCGGCGTCAAGGCCCGCTCGACGCTGGCCGCCGACGCCGGGCTGCCGACCGGGGTGAAGGACGGCATCGTCGTCGACGCCGACCAGCGCGTAGCCGGTCATTCCAACGTTTGGGCGGCGGGCGACTGTGCGCTCTCCCGGCATCGTCTGACCGGCGAGCTCGTGCACATCCCGCTGGGGACCCACGCTAACAAGCAGGGCCGGATCGCCGGACGGAACATCGCGGGCGCGGACCTCGAATTCGCCGGCGTCCTCGGCACCGCGATCACGAAGATCTGTGCCCTGGAGATCGCGTTGACCGGGCTGAGCGCGCATGCCGCCGAGCAAGCCGGCCGCGACGCGCTTCGCGTCTCCATCGAGACGACCACCACCGCCGGGTACTACCCGACCGCGGAGAGGATGACGGTCGTCATGGTCGCGGAACGGGGCAGCCGGCGCATCCTCGGCACCCAGATCGTCGGCGGCGACGGGGCCGCCAAGCGCATCGACACGGTGGCCACCGCCATCTGGAACGACATGACCGTCGACGACCTCATCGAGTGCGACCTGGCCTACGCGCCGCCGTTCTCCTCGGTGTGGGACCCGGTGCAGCAGGCCGCTCGCGTCGCGGCCACCAAGCTGAGCGGCTAAGTGCTCGCCTCGCTGTCCCCGGCCCGGCGCCGCCTCCTCTTGGCGCTGACAGTGGTGGTCGTCGTGGCCGCGGCGGCGCTGGCGGTCTGGGCGTTCACCGGACCGCGGGACACCGTGAGCGCTCCGCAGGACCAGCCCGGGCCGGTCCTGCTCGTGCCGGGCTATGGAGGATCCACGACCGCGCTGAGCTCGCTGGCCGCCCGCCTGCGCGCCGAAGGCAGATTGGCCACGATCGTGACGCTGCCGGAAGGCGGCGTCGGCGACCTCGCCGGCCAGGCCAAAGCGCTGGACGTGGCGGTGCGCGCCGACCTGAACAGCACCGGCGCACCGTCCGTCGACGTCATCGGCTACTCCGCGGGCGGGGTGGTGGTCCGGCTCTGGGCGCATGACGACGGCGGGGCCGCCAAGGCGCGGCGCATCGTCACGCTGGGCTCGCCGCACCACGGCACGGACGTGGCCGCGGTCGGCGAGGCGGTGCCGGGGGCGTGCCCGGCCGCCTGTCAGGAGCTCGCGCCGCACAGTGACTTGCTGAGCCGCCTCAACGCCGGCGACGAGACTCCGGCGGGTCCGCAATGGGTGTCGATATGGACGACGGTCGACGAGATCGTCGTCCCGCCGGACTCGGCACGGTTGGCCGGTGCCACCAACATCGAGGTGCAGCGCGTGTGCCAGGGCTCGACCGTGCCGCACGGTCAACTGCCCACCGACCCGGCCGTTCAGGGGATGGTGCTGGCCGAGCTCGGCACCGGGCCGGTGCGCGCCTTCTCCGCGAGCGACTGCGCCCGGCTCAGCTCGTGATGTCCTTGGTGGTGAAGTTGGCCCACGCCGCGCCCAGCAGGACGACCACGTAGACGCCCTGGAGCAGGACCCCGCGTTCCACGTTGCGCCACAGGATTGGATCTCGGAACAGGTCAGTGAACGCCAGCCAGTACCGAGTGGGCAGGTACGGCTGGAGCGCCCGGGCCGCGTCCAGGGTGAGTAGCAGCGAGGACGAGATCAGCAGTGCCATGGCCCCGAGCGCGGCGGCCAGCGGCGAGTCGGTGATGGTCGACAGGAACAGGCCCATGGCCGCGACCCCGAGCATCGACAACGTGACGTAGCCGATGGCCAGGAACGTGCGGATCGCGATCTGCTGCGTGGTGAGCGGTGTGCCCGAGACGGTGGTGGCGACCGTCGGCGCGCCGGGCGGCGGTATCCCGAACAGCGCCCGTCCGACGACGTAGCCGGTGCCGGCCACGAGAAGTACCCCGACCACGACGAACGCCCAGATCGAGACCAGCTTGGCGGTGAGTAGCCGGGTGCGGCCGACCGGACGGATGAGGATGTAGCGCAGCGTGCCGGCCTGGGCCTCACCGGCGATGGCGTCGCCGGCGATCACCGAGACGGCGATGGGCAGGAACAGCGGAAGCACTATGGCCAGCGCCGCTGCCGGGAACAGCGCGCCGTCGGAGAGGACCGCGGCCAGGAACGTCGGGCCCTGACCGGGACGGGGGCCGAGCTTGGTGATCTTCAGAAGTACCGCCACGAGGACGGGCAGGCCGTCGAGCAGCACGAGCGTCGCCCAGGTGCGCGGACGGCGGGCCAGCTTGCGGAGCTCGACGGCGATCATGCGCCCACCCCGCGCTCCGGCAGAGGATCGGTGGCGGCCAGGACGATCTCCTCCAGCGTGCGCCGCTCCGGCCGCAGCTCGACCACGTCGAGCCCGGCGTTGACGAGCATGGCGTTGAGCACCGCCGGCGGCGCGCCGCTGACCACGAGCTCGTCGCCGCGGCGGCCGACCACCCGCCCGTCGAGGAGGGCGGCCGCCCGGACCGGGTCAGCGGTGCGGATCAACGTCCGACCGGTGGGACGCTGGAGCGTGGCCAGGTCGTCCTGGAGGACGAGCCGGCCGCGGTCCAGCACGCCCACCCGGGTGCACATCTGCTCCACCTCGGCGAGCAGGTGACTGGACAGGAAGACGGTGGTGCCCTGACGGTGCAGATCCAGCAGGAGCTCGCGGATCTCCCGGATGCCTTGCGGATCGAGGCCGTTGGTGGGCTCGTCGAGGATCAGCAGCTCCGGCTTGCGGATCAGGGCCACGGCCAGCCCCAGCCGTTGCCGCATGCCCAGCGAGTACTGCTTCACCGGCCGTCGCCCGACATAGCCGAGGCCGACGTGGTCGAGAACGTCGGCGATCCGCCGGGCCCGGGTACGCCGCGGCCCGCCCGGCCCGGCCGCGTCCAACAGCGCCAGGTTGGCCCGCGCGGACAGGTGACCGTAGGCGGCCGGGCCTTCGACGAGCGAGCCCACTCGCCAAAGCACCTTGCCGGTCTGCGCCGGTATGGGTGCGCCGAACATCTCGATCTCTCCGGACGTGGCCAGCACCAGCCCGAGCAGCATCCGCACGGTGGTCGTCTTGCCCGAACCGTTGGCGCCGAGGAAGCCGTACACGTCGCCAGCCCGGACGTCCAAGCCGACCCCGTCGACCGCGGTGATCCGCCCGTAGCGCTTGACCAGCGCCCGCGTGGTGATCACGACAGCACCGCCAGTTCGTTGAGCGCGGCCTGCATGCCGTCCAAAGTGACGGTCCCGGCCAGGACGTAGGCGCGGTATTGCCCGGACGCCACGAGGAGATTGACCGGCCCGACGGAGATGTTGATGCTGTCCAGGTAGTCCGACTGGTCGATGGGGATGCCGGTCGCCCGAGACAGCTGCCGGATCAGCGAGCCGGCCAGGTAGTTGGGCACCGGCACGAGAACCATGGACGTCACCCCGCCGCCGTAGAGCGCCACGGCGGGAACGGACCCGCTGCGTGGGGCGATGGGGAGGCCCGCGAGCGCGGACGGCACCTCTCGGGCGAAGCGAGTGTCCAGCGAGGTCAGCAGATCCTCGTGCAGGTGGAAGTCGACGTTGCTGCGCAGGTTGGGCCGGAACCGGATCGTCGACTCGTCCGGAGCGGCCAGCCGAACCTCGAGGAAGCGTGACTCGATGGGTCGGTTGACCCCGCCCTTCGCCAGTGCCTGAACCTGCAGCGGCAGCCCGGTGCGTGGATCGGCCCACGCGTCGACGGCCCGGATTGTGGACTCCGGCTCGCTCGGCACATACCGGACCCCGGGGGCGTCGCGCCCGGCGATGCGGCGAGTGCCGAGCCGGGTGACGTCGCCCGGCGAGGCGTGCGCCAGGAATCGGCGCGCCAGTTCCGGCGGGGTCAGGTCGCTGGGCCGGGGCAGGTGCATCTGGCCCGGGTCGACGATGGTCGCGTCCACGACGCTGGTCTCGTAGTCCCACTCCCAAAGCAACCGGCCGTCCAGGTGGACGTCCTTCTCGCCGGTGGGCGTGATGCTGTCCACCCGCCACAACTCGGGGTTGGCGTACCAGACCCGCAGTTGGCTGCGGCCGCCGACCAGGTTGGCAACGGAGTTGAACTGCCGGGCGTCGGGCAGTTGCAGGCCGCCTTCGGACTCGGCGAGGCCGCTGTACGGGACGTCGGCGGAGGCGCGCACCCGGGTCAGCAGGTCCGCGGCGCCGATCGATGAACGCGAGTGCGGGATACGTGCGATCGTCCAGGGCAGGAGCAGCAGTGCCGCGGTCCCGGCCGCGACCACCCCCCACCGCCACTGGCTGCGCATTTGGCTACACGGGTTCGGGTGGTTCGGCGACGAGTCGCCAGATCGTCAGGCAGAGCAGGGCAAGCGCGCAGATGTGTACCAGCGTGCACCAGAGGCAGACGGCGTCGACCCGGAAGAGTTCGATCCAGATCAGGTACAGGGCGGAGAGGACGCCGACGGCCGCGCCGGCGACGCGAATCCCGTCCAGCCGGCGGTCCCGCCAGAGCCACGGCGAGCAGAGCACCAGCATCCCGGCGAAGTAGACAAGCCCGATGACCGCCACCGGGATGCCGGCGATGTGCGACCACTGGCTGGTGGTCACCTTCTGGCAGTTGATCGCCTGCGTTTCCGGGCAGGCGAACGTGGAGTTGGAGCTGAAGTGCTCGTAGGTGAGGTAGATCGTCGCCAGGGTGCCGACTACGCAGACGCCCAGGGCGGCCCACCCGGTGCCGGTTCGGGGGGCGGTCCTCGTGCTCATTGGTGCATCATCCACGGGACCACACGGATCGGGCATGGCTGGGATTGGCGACCGGCAGCGTAGGCCCTGCCCGCGGAAACGCGGAGCGTTCTGTCCGGAGCGGTTTCGTGGGGTGATCTCACGAGACCCCGGGCGCGACGATCATGAGCTGCTGGTCAGCTTCTTCTGGGCCGCGACGACACCTGGGGACGTGCAGACGTTCGCCGGCTTCTTCGACGTGGTGTCGCAGATCGCGGCCGTGATGGCGTTCGCGGTGCCGACTACGGCCTTGCTGATGGCCGAGTTCGGGTCCTTGAGGGCGGCGGCGATCTGTGCGTGGGTCTTGCCGGAGAGCACGCCGGCGTCGTAGGACGCGCCGGAGATCAGGTACTTGCCGCCAATGAGGACGAACGGGATCGAGCCCTTGCTGTTGCTGCTGACGTAGGGCGGCGCGTCGTACTTGCTGAACAGCTGCTCGTCGGCGCTGGTCAGGCTGTCCAGCCGGGTGTAGGAGCCGTTCTTGACCTGGTTGGTGGCCGTCTCGTACGGCGAGAAGGCTATGTACGGGCTGTCGAGCGTGGTCCCATGGAAGGCCAGTGTGCTGGTATTGGGATAGGCCTCCGGCGCGGGTGCGGAGTTAGTCTGGCCGACGTTGTGCAGCGTGCCGAACCGGGACAGCGCGACGGCGATTGCCCAGCGCTCGGCGGCGCAGTATGGGCAGTACTCAGCGCCGACGTAGAGCACCCGCGGCTTGCCGTCGGAGGTCAACGCCGGCCCGTTGACGGCCTTCGGCACGACCTTGATGTCTCCTGCGCCCACCGCGTTGAACGTGCTGGCTGGGACGTTCGAGATGTTGTTAATGACCTCGGCGGCCGCGGCGGTGCCCTTCTTGCCGGACTTGGCGCCGGACCCGACGAGCGCCTTGGCCACGATGAACGCGGCCACGACGAGGAGCACCACGAGCACGGGCACGAAGGCCGTCATGACCTTGCGGCGCCGTTCGGCGGCCTCGCGGGCCTGCGCCGCGGCTTGACGCTCGGCGGCCAGCCGCTGCTGTGCGGAGACCCGCTTCTTACCGCCCGCCTGGTCAGCGGCGCGGCGGCGCTCGGAAGCCTCGCGCTCGGGGGTGCGCTTCGTGGCGCTCGCCGACGCTTGCCCCGGCTTGCGACGGGCCTGGCCCGACTTCGTGCTCGACTTAGCGCTGCTCACCGATTCCCACACTCTTTCCGTCGGTCACCGCACCGGTGCGGTGACACGCCCGGCGGCAGCCACCCCTCGCCCAGGGATACAACGATCCGGGTCGACCGGTTCATTCGGCCGGTCCCGATCGTCAGATTCCCACCGCGGACATGTCTGCGTACCGGTCTCCTGCGGCCGCGCCGGGGGGCGCAGCGTCATCAAGGGTATGCAACTGCTCGTCGTCGAGCACGACGTCCACAGCTGCCACATTGTCTTCGAGGTACCGGACCCGCTTGGTGCCTGGGATCGGGACCATGTCGTAACCGTGGGCCAGCACCCAGGCCAGGGCCACCTGAGCGGGCGTGACGTCGAGGGTTTCGGCCACCTGGGTGACCGCCTCGACAATGCCGCGGTTCTTGCCGATGTTGGTGTCGGTGAACCTGGGCTGGCTGCGACGGAAGTCGTCGGGGGCCAGTTGGGACGTGTCGTCGATGGTGCCGGTGAGGAATCCGCGGCCCAGCGGTGCATAGGCGACGAACCCGATCCCGAGCTCGCGGACGGTGTCCAGCACGCCGTTCACCTCCACGTCGCGGGACCACAGCGAGTACTCGCTCTGTAGCGCCGCCACCGGATGCACCCTGTTGGCGCGCCGAATCGTCTCCGGGCCGGCCTCGCTGATCCCGAGATGACGGACCTTGCCCGCTTCGACTAGCTCGTGCATGGCCCCCCACGTCTCCTCGACGGGGACGGTCCGGTCGACCCGGTGCTGGTAGTAGAGGTCAATCACGTCGACGCCGAGCCGCTCCAGGGAGCCGTCGCAGGCGCGGCGCACATAGTCGGGACGGCCGTTGACCCCCACCCGGGTGCCGTCCGGGAGGCGCTCAATGCCGAACTTGGTGGCCAGCACCACGTCGTCGCGGCGACCTCTGATGGCCCGTCGGACGAGCCGCTCGTTGGTGAAAGGTCCGTAGCTGTCCGCGGTGTCGAGGAGCGTGACGCCCAGCTCCAGGGCCCGGTGGATGGTGAGGATCGACTCGACCTCATCGGTCTCGCCGTAGAACTCGCTCATCCCCATGCAGCCGAGGCCCTCGGCCGAGAGGTGCAGGCCGTCACCGAGCGTCCGATCGTGCACGCGTCGCCTCCTTCGCCGTCTAGTGTCCTGCGTTTGGAGTCGTTTGCCGGTTGCGGAGATCCGGGCGCCGAGGCGGTAAACATACTTCGAGCGCAGGACACTAGGACCATCCTGACACCGCCGAGGCGGGGGTTCAGCCGATGCGCCGAGCCAGCCGCAACGGCGCGAGCCGCATAGCCCGCGCGATCGGGCGCCAGGGCCACGCCGGCACCACCGCCTTGGCCGGCTCGCGTTCGATCGCCTCGACCAGCGCTCGGGCGCCTTTGTCCGCGGGTGCCAGGAACGGGGTGCGTTTGGCGCGGGCCGTCATCTCGGACTCGATGTAGCCGGGGAAGATCGTGGTCACGACGATGTCGCTGCCCATGACGTCGGAGCGGATGCCTTCGGCAAGCGCCGCCACGCCGGCCTTGCTCGCTGAATAGGTCGTCAGGTTGCCTCGACCGCCGCGCAAGCCGGCCACCGACGAGATGACGACGAGATGGCCCCTCCCCGCGGCCCGGAAGATCTGCATGGCGGCCTCACACTGGGCGAGCGCGCCGATGAAGTTGGTATTCGCAGTCTGGACGTTGGCGTCGAACCTGCCGGTGCCGATCGGCTGACCCTTGCCCAGCCCGGCGTTGACGACGATGCGATCCAGGCCGCCCAGCTCGGCGTCGAACGCGTCGAACACCTCGAAGACGGCACCGTGGTCATTGACGTCAAGCGGACGGGTGAGGACGCGCACCGTTGGGTAGCGGTGCGCGAGTTCCGCCTGGAGCTGTTCGAGACGGGTGGCCCGCCGAGCGCAGAGCGCCAGATCGTGGCCGCGGGCGGCGAACTCCCGGGCCATTCCGGCCCCCAACCCGGAGCTGGCCCCGGTGATGAGGATGCGCCGGCGCTCCACTGGTCTTTCGGGCAAGGCCAACGTTTCGCCGGCCGAGCGCTGGCTCTGCCTGCGAAAACGCGCAGCGTTCTTTGCGGAGCGTTTTCGCGGGGTGATCACGCGGCCAAATCCGCCCCGACCAGGTCCGCGGGCACCGGCTCGAGGGCCGTCGTTGCCGCCCACTGCGGGCGCCGGGAGTAAAGCCACTGCGCCGCGGCCACGAGGACGACGAGCGCCGCCGCCACGATGCCGTCGGCCCACCAGTGGTTCGCGGTGGCGGTCACCACCAGCACGGTGAGCACCGGGTGCAGCAGGAAGATCCACCGCCACGGGGAGGGGCTGATCAAGACGACCGCGACGCCGATCAGCACTGCCCAACCGACGTGCACGCTGGGCATGGCCGACAGCTCGTCGGCGCCCAGGCCGAAGGAGTAAACGGACTGGCCGAACTTCTGCGCCACGTCGACGAACCCCAGGTCGGGGTAGAGCCGGGGCGGGGCCACCGGGACGAACTGGATGAGCAGCGACAGCAGGGTGAACCCGACGACAGTAGTCCGCACCGTTCGGTACCGGTCGCGGTGGCGCACGAAGACCCACAGCAGGAATGCGAACAGTGCGGTGAAGTGCATCGTGGCGTAGTAGAGGTTGGCCGTCCTGGCCAAGTCCGGATGACGCACGAGCGCGTTTTGCAACACCTGCTCGGACGGCACGTGCCAGCGCTGCTGAATGCGGTAGATCCACCGCCCGCGGGTGAATGCGCCGGCGGTGTGGGTCTGGGCCACGGTGGCGGCGAGCATCCAGACCGAATAGAGCGCAGCGATGACGCCGGCCTCGCGTGCGAACGGGGCCAGAGCGCGACTTCGCGGCCGCCGGTCGAGTACCAGCGCCGCCGCCACGAGAGCCGCGGCCAGCAGCGCGGATTGCTGCCAGTCCAACTGCACGTTCGGCACCCGCTCACGATGCCACAGACGTCGTCCGGACGGCGCTATCTGCGGGCGCCGTCCGCTAGCCGTGCTGCGCGGCGCGCTCCATGGTGGTCTGGAGTGCGGCGATGAGCGCCCGGGCGGAGTCGAGGCTCAGCTCAACCGCCACCCGGGCGGCCGGTCCCGCCGCGGGATTGCGGAAGTCGACGTTCACCGCATGGTCGAGCGGTGCGTGCACCGGGTGGTCGTAGTAGACCGTGGCCTCGGTGACGTCGATCCATCCGAGCGGCGACTTGCCGCCGCAGGCGTTCAGGGCCACGTGTTCGGTGATGTAGGTGCACACGGTCAGCTACCCAGGTGCGTGCCGAAGAAGTTGGCGATCCGGCGCCAGCCGTCCTCGGCCGCGGCCACCCGGTAGGCGGGCCGGTCCACAGCGAAGAAGGCGTGCCCGGCGTCCTCATAGGAATGGAACGTGACGTCCTTGCCGAGCCCGGTCAGCCGGCGCTCCAGCTCAGCCACCTCCGCCGGGGCCGGGTTGCGGTCGTCGGCACCGAACAGCCCGAGCAGTGGACACGTGAGGTTGGGCAGGTCGTCGTCGAGCGGGCGAACGCTGAGGTTGACCTCAGAGGGCGACGGGGCCAGGACGAATGCGCCGTAGCAGTCGACCGCGGCGTCGAACGGCAGCCGGCAGGCGCACAGCACCGCCTGGCGGCCGCCCGAGCAGTAGCCGATCACGCCGACCCTGCCGGTGCTGTTCGGCTGGGCGCGCAGGTAGCCGAGGGCCGTGTCCACCTCGCCGACGAGCCGATCGTCCGGGACGCCGCCCGCCGCCCGGGCGGCCGCGGAGGCGTCGTCCGGCGCAGCCCCGGGCGCGTCGCGGTGGTGCAGGTTGGGGCTGATCGCGGCGTAGCCGAGGGTGGCGAAGCGCCGGACGATCTCCTTGGTTGCCCGGTCCCAGCCGGGCATGTGATGGATGACCACCACGCCCGGAACAGGATGGGGCCGGGTGGGCGTCGCCAGGTACGCGGGCACGCCGTCAGCCAAGGTCACGGTGGTGGCGGTGAGGTCATCGTCCATGTGCGCTCATCCTGGCCGCAGGGCGTCTCGTTGTCACCGGTCGTAGGGTCGAATGATGAGCGAGCGTCCGGGGTCTTCGGTGCGGGCCCGGGTGACGGTGCTCGAGGGCAGCGAGTCTGTCGTCCGGCGTGATCACCTGGCCACTGAGGAGCCGCTGGAGATCCGGCTGGCGGCGGCCGAGGAGCGCAGCCGCGTCGCAGTGACGATGCGCACGCCCGGCCACGACTTCGAGCTGGCGGTGGGCTTCCTGGCCGGTGAGGGAGTGATACGGGACCAGGACGATCTGCGCCGCGTCGACTACTGCACCGAAATCGATGTGCCCGCCGAGCAGCAGTACAACGTCGTCACCGTCACGCTCCGCGCGGCCGAGCTGCCCGAACTGGTGCGCCTGGACCGGCATGGTTTCGTCTCCAGCGCCTGCGGCGTGTGTGGCAAGGCCAGCCTGGACGCGCTCGCCATCCGCTCGGCCCCCGTCAGCTCGAGCGAGTCGATCACCCTGGCCACGCTGTATGCACTGCCGGACCGCCTGCGCGCGGCGCAGGCCGTCTTCGGTGACACCGGCGGCCTTCATGCCGCGGCGCTGTTCACCGGCGACGGCGTGCCGATCGTGGTGCGTGAGGACGTTGGCCGGCACAACGCCGTCGACAAGGTGGTCGGGCATCGATTGCTGCACGGCGGTCCGGCCCCGGCCGTGCTCGTGGTCAGCGGCCGCACGTCGTACGAGATCGTCCAGAAGGCGGTGGCGGCTCGTGTGCCCGTGGTGGCTGGGGTGTCCGCGCCGACCAGCCTGGCCGTCGCCGCGGCCGAGCAGTTCGGGGTGACTCTGGCCGGGTTCCTCCGGGGCGAGCACGTCAACGTGTACAGCCATCCCGAGCGCGTCGCGTCACCGTGACCGGTGTGGACGCCCTCGTCCTCTCCGGAGGCCGAGCCCTTCGGATGGGGGGAGCCAAGCCGGAGCTGGAGGTGGGCGGAGTGCCGCTCTTAGCGCGGGTCACCGCGGCGTTGACGTCCGTCGACACCGTTGTCGTGGTGGGACCCACCGTGCCCGGCGCCCGCGCCGACGTGGTGTGCAGCGAGGAGCCGCCCGGCGCTGGCCCGGTCGCCGCGGTGGCCGCGGGGATGCGGCACGTGCGGGCGCCCGTCGTGCTCCTACTGGGCGCCGATCTGCCGTTTCTCACCACCGACGCGGTGGCGGCACTGCTGCGCGCTCTCGGGGATGCCGACCGGGCTGTGGCGGTGGACGACACCGGGCGCGAGCAGCCGCTGCTGAGCGCGTGGCGTACCACTGCGCTCGCCGCCGCCCTGCGCCGCGTCGAGCCGCACCGGGGAGCGGCACTGCGGCGGCTGACCGCCGAATGGTCCGTACTGATGGGCCTGCCCGGGGATCCGCCGCCATGGTGGGACTGCGACGACCCCGACGATCTGGCCAGGGCACGTGCCGTGCTGACGGGAGGAGGCCCGGATGGCGTCAGGTGAGCGCTCGACGCCCACGCTGGACGAATGGTGGGACCAGGTCACGCAGGCGTTGGACGTTACGTCGCTGGCGCCGCCGGAGCTGCTGCCACAGGTGCTGGACCTCACCCGGGACGCGGCCCATGCGGTGTCCCGGCCGGCCGCGCCGCTGACTGCGTTCCTGCTCGGCGTCGCCGTGGGCTCCGGCGCGGACCCCGAGGCGGCGCGAAACCGGATCGCCGGGCTGCTGCCCTAGCCAGTGTCGAGCTGGCGCCACAGCCAGGACGGCCCGATGGCCGCGGCCGTCTCCGGCAGCCGGCCGCGAAGGCCCCGGTCGGCGGTGATCACGAGCGCTCCGGGGTGCCGCTCCGCCTCGGCCACGATGGTGTCGTCGCCCGCACCCGGCGCAGCCACGACGTCGATGGCGGCCCGCCACCAGCCCGCGTTCGCGCCGCCGGGCACGCTTGACCCGCGCGCCGCGCCTTCGACGACCACGGTGATGCGCGGCAGGACGCGGGTGAGCTTCGCGGAGGTGATCGGCAGTTCGACGGCCACGATCCCGTCGCGGGCCAACTGGGCGAGCTGGCCGAGGAGCCGGGTGGTGGCGCCGGCCCGGTCGCGCCACCAGCCGTCTGGACGGGAGCCCACCACGTTGGCGGCGTCGACGAGCACGTGCACGTCGTCCGAGGCGGCGTCCAGGGCCGGCCAGCGGGCGGCCAGGCCGGAGTGGAGGGGCAGCCGGGGGACCAGCGCCCGCGGCCACCAGCGGATCTCGGTGCTCTCCAGGGTCAGCGCCACCGGCGCGACCGGACCACGCACGTGGGCGATGACGGTCGTGTAGCTCCACCCGCCATGATCATCGACGTAGTAGCCGGTGGGCCGGGCCGAGTCGAGCGGGATGCCGGCTTCCTCGGCCGCCTCGCGCAAGGCGGCCTGCACCGGGTCCTCGTGAGAGTCCCGGGCGCCGCCGGGCAAACCCCAAGCGCCGCCTTCGTGGGTCCATTCCGCGCGATGCTGGAGGATCACCTCGGCGTCGTCGCGCAGCAGCAGTCCGGCGGCACCGAAACGTCCCCAGTGCCGGTGCCCGTGGCGGCAGACCGTCCAGCCATCGCCATCGTGCACAGCCACGTCCGTCATTCTCGCGGTCGCCGCTTCGCGATCGGCAGGAGGTGCGGGTGGTGACGCCGGCCCGCCAGGTCGCCTATCGGCGCAAGGCCGCTCGCGGCGGCAATTGTGGGACCGGGGGCCGTGGATCGGGCCGACGTCGCCGTCGAGGGTACTGGTCGTCGGGCTGAGCACGACACGCGTGGGGACACGCGTCCCGCGTAGGCTGGCCCGGTGCCCGAACGTCCGCACCGTCCGATTAGGCGAGCCGATCTCGCCAACATCGTCGATGTGGTGCACAGCCAGGCCGCTCCGGACCGGGCCGAGATCGCGCAGGCTACAGCGGTGGCCGTGGTCAGCGTGGGACGTGAGCTGAGTGCGGAGGCCAGTGCCGGACGGTTTGTGGGCCTGGCCGACGAGGTGGGCTTGGAGACCCTGGCCGAGCTGTGGCGAGACGCCGAGGCTGGCACGCTGCCGTGGGCGCTGTGGGCCGTCTACCTCATGCGCAGCTGGTGTCGCGATCAGGCCGAGGAGGTCTCGCGGTTGTGGCGGATGGGCCGGGGTTACGCACCGGCCGACGAGGTCGTGGCCGGTGTGGCCAGCGACGGCGGCCCGCAGGAGGTTGCCGACCTGGCGGACGCGGTGCTGGCCGGCGCGTATCGGGGCGACTTCGCGGTCGCGCTGGAGCGGGCCGCGGCGTTCTTCCGGGTGATCGCCGAGGGACGCCGGGAGAGCTTCGCCGAGGCCTCCGACGCCGGGGCGCAGCTGGAACTGGCCGATCGCAACGCCTGGGTCGCCGACCTGCTCGTGGTGGCCGCGGACCGCTGCCGGCGTGGCGAGCTGTACTGAAAATCGAACACCGCTTGGCGCCGTCCACAGATCTGATCCGGGCGCGGCTTCCGGTAGTAGCGATCGCGCAGGCTGCGCGGTGTGACCCGACCGTCCCACGACACCACCTCGCCATCTGACCACACGCTGCGGCTGCGTTCGCCGGCCGACGTCGTGGAGATGGTTCCGTACCTGCTCGGCTTCCAGCCGGAGAACAGTCTGGTGGTGCTGGCTCTCAAGCACGACGACGGCAGCGACCGGGTGGGCGTCGTGGCGCGCGTCGACCGGGCGCCGGTCGATTCCGCTGACGTGGCCGAGGCGCTGGACCAGCTGTTCGCGGCGGTGTGCCGCAACGGCGCCGAGCAGGTGATCGCGGTGTTCTACGGCACGCGTCCGGGAAGCGACGAGGTGCGCGCGCTGCGCTGGGCCGGGCAGCGGGCCGGGTGCGACCTGGTGGATGTCCTCGCCGTTGGCGAACGGACGTGGCGTTCGGTGGTGTGCCGCGATACGCGCTGCTGTCCACCGGGTGGGCACGCGTTGCCGTCGGGAGCGGGTGAGTTGGCTGCCGCGGCCACCTACGCCGGGATGGTCGCTCGTCCGGACCGCGCCAGCGTCGAGGCGATCCTGGCGCCGGCTCCGGAGGCGGAGCACGAGGCGCTGCGAGAGGATCTGGCCGCGGCGGATGCGGCGCTCGACCGGAGCGTGGCCGCTGGCCTGGCCGGGCGGGTGGAGCGTTCGGCGATCCGGGCGCTCTTCGCTGCGTCTCGGCGTCTCGGTGTGCTGACCGCCGCCGAGACCTGCCGCTTCGGCGTGGCGTTGCGCCGAACCGCGGTCCGCGACGCTTGCTGGATCGCCGTCGACGAGCGGCGCATCGACGGGGACGGCCTGTGGCGGGAGCTGGCCCGTCGGCTCCCGGACAAGTACGCCGCCGCGCCGTTGTTCCTGTTCGGCTGGTTGCAGTGGCGGTCGGGCAACGGGACGTTGGCCACCATGGCCGCGCAGCGGGCCCTCGCTGCCGACCCCGATTACTCCGCCGCCGCGATGTTGCACACGGCGGTGCAGCACGGCCTCAACCCGTTCACCACGCCGCGGCTGCGCCGCCGGGGCGGGACGCGGTGATCAGAGTGCGGCGGCGTTCGGCGCGAGCGGTTCGGGGAGTCCGGCCATGCCGCCGAGGTAGCGGTCCACGGACGCCGCGCACGCGCGCCCCTCCGCGATGGCCCAGACCACCAGGCTGGCGCCGCGCGTGGCGTCGCCGCACGCGAAGATGCCGGGTGCGGTGGTTTGCCAGGTCGCGTCCACGGCCGCGGTGCCCAGGGCTGGACGCTCGGCGACACCGAGCGCGGTGAGCAGATCCGGGACGTCGGTGCCCACGAACCCGGCGGCGAGCAGGGCCAGCTCGGCGGGCAGTTCGGTGCGAGTCTCCGGCACGTGCCGGAACTCGCGGCGGTCGTCGACCCGCAGGATCTCGACCTCTTCGACGACGACCCCGCGCAGGTGGCCATGCTCGTCGGCGGAGAACTCGACCACCTCGCGGGACCAGGCCTCGTGCACGCCCTCGTCGTGGGCGGGCGAGATGCCGCGGCTGCTCTGTGGCGACGGCCAGCGCGGGTTGACCAGGCTGCCGTCACGCTGCGGCATCGGGTTGTGGTCGAGCAGGGTGACCGAGAGCGCGCCCTGCCGGTTGGCGGTGCCGAGGCAGTCGGCTGCGGTATCGCCGCCGCCGATGACGATGACGTGCTTGTCGCGGGCGTCGATGGGCGGCGGCCGGTCGCCGAGATCACCGGCCTGCACCCGGTTACCCCAGGGCAGGTACTCCATGGCCTGGACGACCCCGGGCAGGTCGCGGCCGGGCACGGGGACGTCGCGTTGCTGGAGGGCGCCGACGGCGAGGACGACGGCGGCGTAATCCGAACGCAGGACGTCGACGTCGGACGGCTCGACGTTAGTACTCGTGCGGAAGACCGTTCCCTCGGCGCGCATCTGCGCCAGGCGGCGGTCGATGACGTGCTTCGGCATTTTGAAGTCGGGGATGCCGTAGCGCAACAGTCCGCCGAGGCGATCGTCGCGCTCGAACACGGTCACCTCGTGGCCGGCCCGGGTCAGTTGCTGGGCGGCGGCCAGGCCAGCGGGCCCGGATCCGACTACCGCGACACGACGCCCCGTGCGCACCGTTGGCGGCTGCGGCGGCACCTGTCCGTCGGCGAAAGCACGCTCCACGATGGAGATCTCGACCTGCTTGATCGTCACCGGGTCGGTGTTGATCGCGAGGACGCACGCGGCCTCGCACGGCGCCGGACAGATCCACCCGGTGAACTCGGGGAAGTTGTTCGTGGCGTGCAGCCGTTCGCTGGCGGCCGCCCACAGGTCGCTGGCGACCATCTCGTTCCAGTCCGGGATGAGGTTGCCCAGCGGACACCCGGCGTGACAGAAGGCGACGCCGCAGTCCATGCAACGGGCCGCCTGCTGCCGGACGTGCCCGCCCGGCGCGGTGAGGTAGATCGGCTGCCAGTCACGCACCCGTTCGGTGATCGGGCGCTTGGGTCGGTCGGCTCGGGCGTGCCGGAGGAAGCCCTGCGGGTCGTGCGGCACGGGCAGTGCCTTCCGGTCGGGGGAGCGACGGCGTCGTCCGGAGGGTGGGCGCAGGACACCGTCGGCCCGCGATCGGAAAGGCTGAGTTTACGGCAGTGGTCAGGCCGTGGTGACGAAGACGTGCTCGGCGGTGACCCGGTCCAGCGCGGTGCGTTCCGCGCCGTCCTGCCAGACCTCGACACCGTCGGACAGGCCGGAGACGTAGAGCGCACTGCCGGGCAGGACCCGTGCCGCGGCCAGCCGGCGCATCAACGCGTCGTCCGGCTGAATCTGCTCACTGATCCGCTCGACGACAACGCTGGTGGGTTCGGTGCGCGAGGCGGTGGCCGCCGCCCGCAGGGTGAGCGTCGACAGCTGAGGTCGCCGCTGGCCGAACGGCAGTCCCAGGTCGTCCAGGCCAGGGATGGGATTGCCGTGCGGGCACACCAGCGGCTTGTCGAGCAGAGCCAGGATGCGACGCTCTACGGCGTTGCTCATCACGTGTTCCCAGCGGCACGCCTCGATGTGTACCTGGTCCCATTCCAGCCCGATCACGTCGAGCAGCAGCCGCTCGGCGAGCCGGTGCTTGCGCATGACCGCCACCGCCTGGCGGTGTCCCTCGGGGGTGAGCTGGAGGTGCCGATCGGCCTCGACCTTGATCAGCCCGTGCCGCTCCATCCGGGCCACCGTCTGGCTGACCGTCGGTCCGCTCTGGCCGAGCCGCTCGGCGATCCGGGCGCGCAGCGGCACCACGCCCTCTTCCTCGAGCTCATAGACGGTGCGCAGGTACATCTCGGTCGTGTCGATCAGGTCACCCTGGTGATGGCTCACGTCCGCGCATCACCTCCGTGCCGCACCACGCCTCGCTGTTGCCAGGCTCATGCTACAAGTGAACGATGCGCTCGGACGCGAACGAGATAACCGACGAGCGGTCGCACCCTGCCTGCACGCCGGCCCAGCTCGCGTCGTGGCTCGCTGACGAGACCGACCGGCCGCTTGTCATCGATGTGCGCTGGGCGCTCGGCGCGCCGAGCAGCTATCCCGACTACCTCGCCGGTCACGTGCCGACCGCGGTGTGGGCCGATCTCGATGCCGACTTCGCCGATCCGCCGGCCGCCGACCGGCAGGGCGGACGCCATCCGCTACCCGATCCCGGACGGCTTGAGCGCCGTCTTCGCCACTGGGGCCTCCGAGCGGCTGATTCGGTCGTCACGTACGACGCCGCGGACTCGATCGCCGCCGCCCGCGCGTGGTGGGTGCTGCGCTGGGCAGGCCTGCGGCGCGTGACGGTCCTGGACGGCGGCGTGGCGGCTTGGGTCCAGGCAGGACTGCGGTTGGCCCTGGGGCCCGAATCCCAGATAGCCGAAGGGACTGTCGAGGTCCACCCGGGTGCGATGGCGACCGTCGACGCGGCGGGCGCCGCCGAGCTGGCCCGGGCCGGCCGGCTGGTCGACGTGCGCACAGCCGTGCGCTTCCGCGGAGATGAGGAGCCGGTCGATCCGGTAGCCGGCCACATTCCCGGCGCCCGCAATGTCCCCGCCGGCGAGCTGATGAAGGCGGACGGACGATTGGCCGACGCTGCTGGGCTGACCGAGCGGCTGGCGGTCGCGAGCGACGGCCCCGTCGGCGCGTACTGCGGTTCGGGCGTGACCGCCGCCCACACGGTGTGGGCCCTGGCCACGCTCGGCGTCAACGTCAGTCTCTACCCGGGCTCGTGGAGCGACTGGGTCAGCGACCCGGCCCGACCTATCGCGACCGGGCCGTAAAGCCGACCGCCCCCCGGCTATGCCGAGGGGGCGGTTACGCCGCGGTGGGTTACGTGAGGTAGTCGCGCAGCACCTGGGCCCGCGACGGGTGCCGCAGCTTGGACATGGTCTCGCGCTCGATCTGGCGGATCCGCTCGCGGGACAGCCCGAACGCCTTGCCGATGTCGTCGAGAGTGTGCGGCGTGCCGTCGTCGAGGCCGTAGCGCATCCGCACGACGGCCTGCTCGCGGTGATCGAGCGACTCGAGCACCTCCACGAGCTGACGGCGCATCAGGCCGAACTCGACCTCGGCCTCGGCGTCGGTCGCGGACCGGTCGGCGATGAAGTCACCTAGCGAGGCGTCGTCGTCGGCGCCGACGGTCTGGTCGAGGCTGACCAGGTCACGAGCGTTGTCCTTGAGCTCGCGCAGCCGGTCGACGGTGATGTCCAGCTCGTGGGCGAGCTCCTCCTCCGTCACCTCGCGGCCGAGCTCCTGGAGCATCTCACGGCGGATGCGCTGCATCTTGTTGACCTGCTCGACAAGGTGGACGGGCAGCCGGATGGTGCGGGCCTGGTCGGCCATCGCCCGGCTGATCGCCTGACGGATCCACCACGTCGCGTAGGTCGAGAACTTGAAGCCCTTGGTGTAGTCGAACTTCTCGACGGCACGGATGAGGCCCATGTTGCCCTCCTGGATCAGATCCAGGAACGGCATGCCACGGCCGGTGTAGCGCTTGGCCAGCGAGACGACCAGACGCAGGTTGGCGCGCAGTAGGTGGTCCTTGGCCCGCTCCCCGTCGACCGCGACCATGCGCAGCTCACGAGCCCGGACGGCCCGCGGCTTCGGCTTGCTGTCGAGCAGGTGCTGGGCGTACAGGCCGGCCTCGATGCGCTTGGCCAACTCGACCTCCTCGAGGGCGGTCAGCAGCGAGACCTTGCCGATCTCGTTGAGGTACACGCGGACGAGGTCGGCCGACTGGACCGACGCGTCCAGGTCGGCCTCGGTCGGCCCGGTGGCCTCCGCCGCCGCGTCAGCAGCGGCGGCCTGGACGGCCGCCGCGCCATCAGCGTCGGCGATAACAGCAACCAGGTCCTCGTCGAGGACGGCGTCCTCGATGACGGCGTCCTCGACGAGAGTCGTGGTGACGGCCTCGTCAGCCGGGCGGGCATGACGGGCCGAGAGAGCCTTGCTGGTGACCGTGGGCCGGGCACTGGTGTGCGCACGACCAGAAGTGCGCGGCTCGCCAGCTCGGGCCCGGGCGGCGGGCGCAGCGGCACGCGCCGACGTGCTGGACCGGGCGGACGGGGCCGCCTTGGTCCGCGTCGCCGAACGTGTGGCGGTACGTGTGCTCGTCACTAGAACTTGAGCCACCCAACTGTGCTCGCAGGATGCGCGCGGCCGGCACACTTGGCCGGACAGCGCTGTTCACAGATAGAAACGTGCGAAGCGGGCTTGGATGTTCCGAATTTCGGCGATTTCACAGCTGGCGATTAGGTGCCTTGGGGCACGTCCAGGATGACCGTGACGGGTCCGTCGTTGACGGACTCAACGTCCATGTGGGCGCCGAAGATTCCCGTCTCGACGTGCGCGCCCCGCCGGCGCAGGGCGTTGCACAGTTCCTCGACGAGCGGCTCGGCCACGGGCCCGGGCGCCGCCGCCAGCCAACTGGGCCGACGGCCCTTACGGGTGTCTGCATAGAGTGTGAATTGGCTCACAACGAGGACGGGTGCGGCTACGTCAACGGCGGACTTCTCGTCGTGCAGGATGCGCAGGTTGTAGATCTTGCCGGCCATCATTTCGGCCGTGGCCGCCGTGTCGGTGTGTGTGACGCCGACCAGCGCCAGCAGGCCCGGCCCGATCCCGCCGACCGTGGCGCCGTCGACCTGGACGCGGGCCGAGCTCACCCGGGTGACTACGACGCGCACCGGAGGATGTTAGACCGTGCATCCGGGCCGGTGCGGTGTCACGATGGGATGATGCAACGCCGGCGTGGCCGAGCCACCGATTCGCCGGAACCGATTCTGATCACCGATGCCGCCCTGAGCCTCGACGACCAGCATGACGCGCGCAAACGCAAGTATTTGATCATGATGGGCCTGCGCATCGTCTGCCTGCTGATCGCCGTCGCCACCGCTCCCATCTCGCTCTGGCTGGCGGCGGGGTTCATCGTGGCTGGCCTGGCCTTGCCGTGGGCGGCGGTCATCATCGCCAACGACCGGCCACCGAAGCGGGCTTCGCGCTTCGTCCGGTTCTGGCCGCCGCCGGACCGGCCGGCACTGCCGCCGGGTGCCGGCGACGCCGATCCCGGCAGCTCGGGCTCCGGATCCGTTTGAGCCACGCGTCGCAGGTGGCACAATCGGCGGCGGGCAGTGTGCACTGGAGGTGACGATGAGCAGGACGCAGACACTCGAGTCTCCGCGGACCTCGCAGACCGGCACCGATGACCACGTCTTCCATTACGTACGAAAGGCGAAGATCGCCGAAAGCGCTGTGCTGGGCACGATGGTCGAGGCGCTCTGCGGTGAGGTCTTCCCGGTCACCCGGGCGCCTAAGCCCGGCTCGCCCGTCTGCGAGACCTGCCGGGAGATCTACCAGTCCCTGCCCGGCGACTGAGCCTCATTCGCCTTCGCTCGACGGAGCCGCCGTCTGCCGGGTCTCTTCCAGCGCGGCGTTGAATTCCGCGCCGATGAGAACCCCGAACGCCAGCACGTAGAAGAAGAGCAAGGCCGCGATGGGCGTCGCCAGCGTGCCGTAGGACGTGTTGTGGTCTGTGATGAAGCCGATATAGAGGCGAAGCAGGGTGGAGCCGCCGATGAAGATGAGCATGGCCAGTACCGCGCCGGGTAGGCCGCGCCACCACGGCAGCCGTCGGGGGAGCGCCAGGTGGTAGAGCGTGGTTAGCCCGAGCACCAGCAGAACGATCGTGCCCGGCCAGTAGAGCGTAGTGATCACCAACCGGGCGTCCGAGCGCACGCTCTGCGGGAACCAGTCGGACACAATGCCCGGACCGAGCACCAGCGCCGGCAGCAACACCACGCCCAGGACGACCGACCCGAGGTAGAGCCACAGCGCGAGGAGCCGGCTGCGTACCGCCCCGCGCAGGTCGCGCATGCCGTACGCGATCGTGATCGTGTTGACGAACGTGGCCACCGCCGACGAGCCGGCCCACAGGGCCAGGATGAAACCGATACTGACTACGTCGGCGCGGCCGGCCGCGAGGATCTTGTTGACGGTCGGCGCCACCAGTTGCTGGACGACGTCTTGGCTGAACGCGTGGCTGAACCCGTTCAGCAGCTGTGTCTTCACCCGGGTCAGCCGGTCCGGGCCTAGCAGCTGGGAGAAGTAGCCGAGCGACCCGAGCAGGGCCAGGCACAACGACGGCAGGCTCAACAGCTGCCAGAACGCGGCCTCCGCCGAGAGCCCAAGGATCCGGTCGTTCCACGCCTTGCTGACCGTCCGGACGAGCACGCTGCGGGTGCGCGCCCGAGCGGCCGGAAAGTCCACCTCGCCGAGCTTCGGCAGCCGCCCGGTACGGGCCACGCCTTCCCTGCGCTCGGCGGTCACAGCCTGAAGTCTGCTACCCGCGCCCGTATGACGGTGCGATGCGGTCCCTTTCGGCGCGATTCGCGGCGGGCCCGGGGCTGTGACCAAGCGCACCCGCCGCGTTCGCCCGCCGCGAAATGCCGAAGAAAATATGTCTGTGGGAACGTAATCGGGGCATCGTCGCCGCGTCCACCTGGTTGCATTGAAGCGAAGGCAAGCCGTCAGAGTCGATGGCTTGCCCCACGTATCAAGCGGGCCGAGTTTCGACTCTGAGGTGCAGGAGTTGCACCGTCGGCGGGATCAGCGGGAGGAGTGCGCCAGATGATCGCAACGATGACCGAGCGTCCGCTCGTGGCCACGGACCGGTGCGACCGGTGCGGCGCTCAGGCGTACGTGCGGGTCACGCTCCCGTCCGGTGGAGAACTGCTCTTCTGCGCACACCATGCCCGCAAGCACGAGGCCAAGCTCCAGGAGCTCGCGGCCACGATCTACGACGAGACCCCTCGCCTCGCCTCGACTCCGGCCACCGCCCCCCTCAGCGAGCGCTGATACCCGGCCGGCTCAGCTGAGATAGTCCCGAACTTGGGACGCGTCACGAATTTCCGGTCCCGCGCGAATCTCCTCGATATCGTCTCCGTGGAGACAGTGATCCCCGATCGCCGACCAGGAGATCAGAATGGCGCTGAGTGGCTACGGGGTGTTGGCCGCCCGGGTCCTCGAAGGCCGGTCCGAGCGAGACGCAGACACTCCGCACTACCAGATCCGGGCGTCCGGCCAAGGCATTGAGTTCCGGGTGGCCGTCAACGTGCTGTCCCAGCAGGCTCCATCGGAGTTGTTGTTCGTGGCGGACGAAGCGTTCCAGCACCCGCTCCTCCAGTCGCTACCGAGCCTTCCTGACGGGTTCACCGCCCTGCCGAGTCAACCCGGCGGCCTCGCGCTGGATTTCATCCGCGGAAACCTGTTCGACCGGCAGGCGATGCGCCCGGTCCCGTCGACGGCGCCGGGCCCGGATAACGACCTCGCGGACAAGATCGACCACTTCGTCAGTCGGGCGGCGGCCGATCCGGACGCGCGGCTCTACGCGTTCGGACAGAGATGGGGCTCCGAGGCCGATACCCCGGACAAGGTCTTCGGCTTCTCGCCCGGAAACGGTGTCCACGACATCCACATGAATCAGGGCAACGCAGGTCGTTTCGTCGAGGATGACGGAGTGTGGCAGGACGGCGGGCTACTGCTGCACTACCCCGGCCACGACCAATGGGTCGGCATCTTCCTGGCGTTCCAATCACAGGTGTGGCACACGGATGACACGACGGGGCACACCGACCCGGGCGTTCCCAACCCTGGGCCGGCGCCGCAACCAGCGCCCGGCGAACCGGATCACGTGGTGCGGATCGTCGGCGCCCTTGTCAACCCGGTCGGCCCAGCGCCCGAGACCGAGACGGTCACGCTGCTCAACGCGAGCCCGACCGAGGTCGACCTGGGTGGCTGGTTCGTTCTGGACCGGCTCAAGCAACGAATGGTCCTCGCTCCTCAGGTGCTCCCCGCCGGCGAGACCACCCGAATCCAGCTGCAGCCACCTGTGCAACTGGGCAACCGCGGGGGACTGATCTCCCTGCTCGACCCGGCCGGGCTAAAGGTCGACGGTGTCGCCTATACCGAGAACCAGACCGACACGGAAGGCTGGACCATCGTCTTTTAGGCTTGCGACCGTCGGGTGTATCTGCGTGCGGAGTCCGCGCATCCAGCGCAGTGCGTCGTCAGTCGAGGTAGTCCCGCAGCACCTGTGACCGGGACGGGTGGCGCAACTTGCTCATCGTCTTCGACTCGATCTGACGGATCCGCTCGCGGGTGACCCCGTACACCTGGCCGATCTCGTCGAGGGTGCGCGGCTGGCCGTCGGTGAGCCCGAACCGCAGCTTCACCACGCCGGCCTCCCGCTCGGAAAGCGTCTGGAGCACCGACTGAAGCTGATCCTGCAGGAGCGTGAACGAAACGGCGTCGACGGCCACGATCGCCTCGGAGTCTTCGATGAAGTCGCCGAGTTGGCTGTCGCCCTCGTCGCCGATGGTCTGGTCCAGGCTGATCGGCTCACGCGCGTACTGCTGGATCTCCAGCACTTTGTCCGGCGTGATGTCCATTTCCTTGGCCAGCTCTTCGGGCGTCGGCTCGCGACCGAGGTCTTGCAGCAGCTCGCGCTGGATGCGGCCCAGCTTGTTGATGACCTCGACCATGTGCACCGGGATGCGGATGGTTCGGGCCTGGTCGGCCATGGCCCGGGTGATGGCCTGCCGGATCCACCAGGTGGCGTAGGTGGAGAACTTATAGCCCTTGGTGTAGTCGAACTTCTCCACGGCGCGGATCAGCCCGAGGTTGCCTTCCTGAATGAGATCGAGGAAGGCCATGCCGCGGCCGGTGTAACGCTTGGCCAGCGAGACGACCAGTCGCAGGTTGGCTTCGAGCAGGTGGTTCTTGGCGCGCTCGCCGTCGCGGATGATCCAGTTCAGGTCCCGGCGCAGCTGGATGGGCAACTTCTCGTTCTTCTCGGCGATCACCCGCATCCGCTCCGCGGCGTACAGGCCGGCCTCGATGCGCTTGGCGAGCTCGACCTCCTCCTCGGCGTTCAGCAACGCGACCTTGCCGATCTGCTTGAGGTAGGCCCGTACCGAATCCGCCGACGCCGTCATCTCGGCGTCGCGACGCGCCTGCCGCAGTGCCTCGGACTCCTCTTCCTCGTCCCAGGTGAACTCGGCGTCCTCGTCCTCGTCTTCAACGCCGGCTTCGGCCTCAGCCGCAGCGGCGGCGGCGACCGCGGCGTCGTCCAGGTCGTCGAGCTCGACGGCAGCGTCGGTGACGTCGACGACGACTTCTTCCGCGGCGACGGCCGCCGGCGCCAGCGCCGCGGGCTCGGCCTTGACCGGGGCGATCTTTGCGGGTGCGGCCTTGGCAGGTGCCCGCTTCGCCGGGGCGCGGGTGGCCGCCTTGCGTGCGGTGGCCTTGGCGGGCGCCGCGGCGACCGTTTTCGTCCCGTTGGCCGCCGCGCGGCCGGTGGCCTTTTTCGCCGGGGAGGCCTTCGCCTTCGGAGCTGATCGGGCGGCCGAGGACCTTGCGGCAACCATTCCGGAACTCTTGCGGAGGACCACTGACAGCCTTTCGTCTCAAACGTCTCTGCGCGCGAAATCGGCCGACTCGACCGACGAATGTGCACGGCCGGGTAGTGGAGGCCGAGACGGGCGGACGATCGGTGCGGCTCTTCGGGACCGTCCCGGTCGGCGCCGTCTCGACGCTGAATTGTACTGCCCAGAACCGGCGGTCGCCGTCTCGTTACACGTCACGGCGCTCGACGGCGGCGATAGCGGCGCCCACGATTCCGGCATTGTTGAGCAGTTCCGCGATCCGGATCGGCGTCTTGACATCGAGCAGCGGCACCCATTTCGGGCTGCGTTTGCTGACGCCGCCGCCCAGCACGAAGAGGTCCGGCGTGAACAGGCCCTCGACGTGCCGCAGATAGCGGTTGACCCGCTTGGCCCACTCCCCGAAGGACAGGTCCTCGCGTTCCCGCGCCGAGGCCGCCGCCCGGCGCTCGGCGTCCTTGCCGTCGATCTCGAGGTGGCCGAGTTCGCTGTTCGGCACAAGCTTGCCGTCGGCGAGGATCGCGCTGCCGATGCCAGTTCCGAAGGTGAGCACGATGACCAGACCTTTGACGCCCCGAGCGGCTCCGAATCGTACTTCGGCAAGGCCTGCGGCATCGGCGTCGTTGAGGACGTAGACATCCGCGCCGCTGGCCTCGGCGAAGACCCGATCAGCGTCGGTCCCGATCCAGGCATGATCCACGTTGGCCGCCGAGCGAGCCACGCCGTGCTGGATGATCGCCGGGAAGGTGGTGCCCACCAGACGCGGGCCACCCGCCTGGGCGCACAGCTGGCCCACGACCTTGGCGACCGCCTCCGGGGTGGACGGCTGGGGGGTGGGGACGCGCTGCCGCTCGGTGAGCAGCTCACCGGTCCGCGTGTCGACCAGCGCCCCCTTCATGCCGCTCCCGCCGATGTCGATCCCGTAGGCCTGGCCGGCGCTCGCGGTGGGCCCTGACACGCCGCCTCCTCGCAAGTCGTCCCGACGTGACGCCGTCGGCGTTGTGACGCGCGACAAGGCAAACCCTATGCCGTGCCCGCGGGACCGCTTAACACGTGGAGGCAGGGGCCGCCGACGCCTTCGCCAATGCCGCTCTCACCTGAGCGCGAGTGGCCACGGTTTTGAACCTCGCGCCCAGGCTGACCGTGACCCCTGACGGAGTGCCGGAACGGATCACCAGCACGGCGCCCGGGAAGTAGGCGTGCACGACGGTAGCGGCGGGGGCGTAGGCGGCGGCGTAGCGGACCTCACCGACGCCGGCGACCGGATCGTCGTTGCCGTAGGTCGCGATCTTGAACCCGCGGGCGCGCAACTGGCGGCTCACGCTGGCCGCCAGACCCGACTTGCCATTGCCGTTCAGGACCGTGACCCGCACTTTCGAGGGCGTCGGCAGGACGGTTTTCGCGGCCGTCCCGGACGGCCGGGCGCAGCTGGAGGAGGTGCGGCCGGTGCCGGCCTGCTCCGCGCGGTGCAGGACCCGCCACCACACGATGGCGGTGAGAAGGGAGAGCAGGAGGAGGAAGATGAGGGCCGGAATCGGCCGCCGAGCCCCTGCCGCTGCCATGCTGCGCGCCTCCCTAGACGCGACGAGACTAACGGTCTGAAACTGCGGGAATGCGAAGGCACTCCCCGCCGTTCATAGGGCGTGACAAACGCGGTAGCCTTCCGCCTCCGTTGAACACGCAGACGGGGTCCCCGCGGAAACGCGAAGTGTTCTGTGCGGAGCGCTTCCGCGGGGTGAAAGGCGCGGCGCCGCGATGAAGCGAGCACCGATTGATAATTCGACCGAGCCAAGTAAGAGGAGAGCATGGCGACTGACTACGACGCTCCCCGCCGTGGGGATGTCGAGGAACTGGGCGAGGACTCCCTCGAGGAGTTGAAGGCCCGGCGCGCCGAGGCCCAGTCCGGAA
>DATAEG010000045.1:0-6902 GCA_036258135.1 Jatrophihabitantaceae bacterium
AGATCGCGGGCCAGCGCCCGGACGTAGGTGCCGGAGGAGCACTCGACGGCGACATCCACGTCAAGCACCGGCTCCGCCGGACGGCGGATGTCGAGCACGTCGAAGCCGGAGACGGTGACCCGCCGGGACGCCAGCGTGACCTGCTCGCCCGCCCGCACCCGGGCGTAGGCACGTCGGCCGTCGACCTTCACTGCCGACACCGCCGACGGCACCTGGTCCATCTCGCCGGTCAGTGTCGTCACCTCGGCCCGCACCCGCGTTTCGGTGAGCGCCGAGCAGTCCGCTGCCGAGACGACGGCGCCCGCGGCGTCGTCGGTGACCGTGGCCACCCCGAGCCGGATCGTGGCCGTGTACGCCTTGTCCGCGAGAACGAGGTGGTGCAGCAACCGGGTCGCCTTGTTCACCCCGACCACCAGGACGCCGGTCGCCATCGGATCCAGCGTCCCAGCGTGCCCGACCCGGCGGGTACCGGCCAGCCTGCGCACCCGGCTCACCACATCGTGGGACGTGAGCCCAGCGGGCTTGTCGACGATGACCAGGCCGTCGTCGATCACGCCGGGTCTCCGGTGCCGACGACCTGCCAGCGGGTGCCCGCGCTGCGCCACACCATGCCGACGAGACGCACGAAGATGAAGGCGGTGAGACCGGCCCACACGCCGCCGATCCCCCAGTCCCAGCGCAACGCGGCCAGGTTGATCGGCGCGAAGGCGCCGACTGCGGCCACCACCGTCAGAGTGCGCATGAACGCCACGTCGCCGGCTCCGATGAGCACTCCGTCCAGGGCGAAGACCACACCGGCCGCCGGCATCATCGCCACGAACCACGGCCAGAGCAGGTGCGCCTGGTGCCGCACCGCTTCCGACGAGGTGAACAGCGCCGGAATGAGTGACCACCCAGCGGCCAGCAGGACAGCGAACAGGCAGCCAGCCCAGAGGCCGTAACGGGCCACCCGCCAGGCGGTGTGCCGCGCCAGCCCGACTTCCGACCCGCCGAGCGCGGCGCCGACCAGCGACTGGGCGGCGATGGCGAAGGAGTCGAGCACGAGGGCTAGGAAGTTCCAGAGTTGCAGGCCGATCTGGTGGGCGGCCACCTGCGCACTGCCCATCCGGGCGGCCACGCCGGCGGCGGTCAGAAAGGCGACCTGGAACGCCGCCGATCTGATGAGCAGGTCCCGACCGACAACCAGCTGGGCGCGCATGACCCGGCGCTGCGGCCGGCGCCGCTCCGCGGCCCGGTGTAGCGCGCGCAAGAACAGCGCCGCGCCGATGATCTGGGCACCGACGTTCGCCACCGCCGATCCGACCAACCCCATGCCCACCGGGTAGACAAGTATCGGCGACGCCACCGCCGACGCGGCGTTGGCGGCGAGGACGATGCGGACCGGTGCCTTCGTCTCCTGGACCCCGCGCATCCAGCCGTTGCCGGCCAGCACCAACAGCACACCGGGCATGCCGATTACTGCGATGCGGAACCACGACTCGGCCGCGGACTGGACCGGCCCCGGACCTCCGGCCAGGACCCGGGTGAGCGGTCCGGCGAGTGCCTCTCCGACCGCGACGACCACGACACCGATGGCGACGGCCAGCCATGACGCCTGGACGCCCTCGTTCACCGCGGCGTCTCGGTTGCCGGCGCCGAATTGCCGGGCGGCGCGGGAGGTGGTCCCATACTCGACGAAGGCGCCCACGACGAGCAACACGTCCATCAGCGCGGCGCCGATGCCCAAGGCGCCGAGCGGCACGGGACCAAGGTGGCCGACGACCGCAGTGTCGACGAGCAGGTACAGCGGTTCGGCGGCCAGCACCATGAACGCCGACGCCGACAGCGCCAGTAGCCGCCGAGCGTCCAGTACCGGTTCGGCCACGGTCATCGGGCGTCCATTTACAGAGCGCGGTACATGATCAGCAGGTCGACGAAGCCCTGCTCCGGGTGGTGGAACCCATGGGGCACCACGCCGATGGTGCGGAAGCCCAACCGTTCGTACAGGCCGATGGCGTGGACGTTCGTCGCCGCTACGGCGTTGAACTGCATGCCGCGGTAGCCGAGCTCGGCCGCCCGCCCGAGCGAGTGCTCGACCATGGCCCGGCCGACCCCCTTACCGCGGGCGGTCGACGACACCATGTACGACCCGTTGACGACGTGACCGCCCGGGCCGGCCTGGTTGGGAGCGATCTTGTACATCCCAACTGCGCTGCCGTCCAGGCGGGCCAGCCACACCTCGGCACTGGCGTCGCCGAGCCACTGCCGGCGCGCCCCATCCTTCGTCGTGGCCGGGTCGTAGGTGTAGGTGTCCCCGGCGGCGACGATCGCGTGCCAGATCGGCCAGAGCTCGTCCCAGTCGACGTCGCGAGCCGGGTCGATGCGCAGCTCAGCCATCGCCCTCGCTCGAGGTCTTGTACGGATCGGCGTCGCCGGCGTAGGTCGCGTTGGCGCGGGCCTTGGCGGCCTCGGCGTCGGCCTGATGCGCCACCGCCAGCAGGTCCTCGATGTGCTTGGCGGTCTCGGGCACGGCGTCGCGGACGAACGTGAGCGTGGGCGTGAACTTGACGCCGGTCTGCCGGCCGACCTCGCTGCGCAGGATTCCCTTGGCCGACTCGAGGGCGGCAGCCGTGGCGTCCTGCTCCTCGGCGGTACCGAGGACGGTGTAGAACAGCGTGGCGTCGTGCAGATCACCGGTCACCCGCACGTCCGTGATCGTCACCATGCCGAGCCGAGGGTCCTTCACCTGGCTGCTGCCCAGCATGGTGGCCACGATCTGCTTGATCCGCTCCGACAAGCGCCGGGCGCGTCCCGGATCGGCCATGGGTCTTCTTCCCTTCGTTAGTCGAGGTCGTCGTCGTCCAGCACCCGGTGCCGGGCAGCGAGCAACTCGACCTCCGGTCGCCCGGCGACGAGCCGCTCGCACGCCTCCAGCACTTCGACCGCGTGGCGGTGACTATCCGCGACCACCGCCACTCCGACCTCGGCGCGCCGATGCAACCCGGCGGCTCCGGTCTCGGCCACGGCGACGTCGAAACGGCGGCGTAGCTCGGCCACGATAGGCCGGACCACCGACCGTTTCTCCTTCAGTGAGTGGACGTCGCCTAGGAGCACGTCCAGCGCCAGCGTCCCGACCACCATGTCATCACCTCAGGTCACCGACGCTGCCGACGATCAGGTTCTGGGCTTCTCGCGCAGCTCGAAGGTCTCGATGACGTCGTCCACCTTGATGTCGTTGAACGAACCGAGCCCGATACCGCACTCGAATCCCTCCCGCACCTCGGTGGCGTCGTCCTTGAACCGGCGCAGCGACTCGACGGTGAGGCTGTCGGCGACGACGACGCCGTCGCGGATCAGCCTCGCCTTGCTGTTGCGCCGGATCGTCCCGGAGCGCACCAGAGCACCGGCGACATTTCCGACCCGCGGCACCCGGAAGACCTCACGCACCTCGGCGGTGCCGAGCTGGACTTCCTCGAACTCCGGCTTGAGCATGCCCTTGAGGGCGGCCTCGATCTCGTCGATGGCGTTGTAGATCACCGAGTAGTACCGGATCTCGACGCCCTCGCGCTGGGCCAGCTCCGTGGCCTTGCCCTCGGCGCGCACGTTGAACCCGATGATGATCGCGTTCGACGCCGCAGCCAGGTTGACGTTGGTCTCGGTGATGCCACCGACCCCGCGGTCGATGATGCGCATGCTGCCCTCGTCGGGGACGTCGATCTTCAGCAACGCCTCCTCCAGTGCCTCGACGGTGCCCGAGTTGTCGCCCTTCAGGATGAGGTTGAGCTGCTCGACCTCGCCGGCCGCGAACACCTTCTCCAGATCCTCCAGGCTGATCCGCTTGCGGGTCCGCGCCTGGAGCGCATTGCGCTGCATGGTCGAACGCCGGTCCGCGATCTGCCGCGCGGTGCGATCCTCTTCGACGACCAGGAACGTGTCGCCGGCGCCGGGCACGGAGGTGAGACCGAGCACCTGCACCGGACGCGACGGTGGCGCGGTGGCCAGCGCGGCCCCGTTCTCGTCCAGCATCTGCCGGACCCGGCCGTACGCGTCCCCAGCAACGATCGAGTCGCCGACGTGCAGCGTGCCGCGCTGGACCAGCACGGTTGCCACCGGGCCGCGGCCACGGTCGAGGTGGGCCTCGATGGCCACACCCTGTGCGTCCATGTCCGGATTGGCCCGCAGGTCCAGGGATGCGTCCGCGGTCAGCAGGATCGCCTCGAGCAGCGCGTCGATGTTCGTGCCGGCCCGGGCGGAGACGTTGACGAACATGGTGTCGCCGCCGTACTCCTCGGCCACCAGCCCGTACTCGGTGAGCTGCTGCCGCACCTTGTCGGGGTTGGCGCCTTCCTTGTCGATCTTGTTAACGGCGACCACGATCGGCACGTCCGCGGCCTGAGCGTGGTTCAGCGCCTCGATGGTCTGCGGCATGACGCCGTCGTCCGCGGCCACCACGAGCACCGCGATGTCGGTGACCTTCGCGCCGCGGGCCCGCATGGCCGTGAACGCCTCGTGGCCCGGGGTGTCGATGAACGTGATCGGCCGCTCGACGCCCTCGTGCTCGACAACGACTTGGTAGGCGCCGATGTGCTGGGTGATGCCGCCCGCCTCGTCGGCCACCACGTTGGTCTTGCGGATGGCGTCGAGCAGCCGGGTCTTGCCGTGGTCGACGTGACCCATGACGGTGACGACCGGCGGCCGGGCCGCCAGGTTCTCCTCGTCGCCCTCGTCGCCATAGCTGATGTCGAAGCTCTCCAGCAGTTCGCGGTCCTCGTCCTCTGGGCTGACCACCTGCACGTTGTAGTTGAGCTCAGCGCCCAGCAACTGGAGGGTGTCCTCGTTCACCGACTGGGTGGCGGTGACCATCTCGCCGAGGTGGAACAGGACCGTCACCAGCGACGCCGGGTTGGCGTCGATCTTCTCCGCGAAGTCGGCCAGGGACGCACCGCGGGGCAGCCGGAGCACCTCGCCGTTGCCACGGGGCACCTGGACGCCGCCGATGGTCGGCGCCGACATGTTGTCGAACTCCTGCCGACGCTGCTTGCGGCTCTTGCGGCCCCGTGACGGGCGTCCGCCGGGACGGCCGAACGCCCCCGCGGTGCCGCTGCCGCGGCCGCGGCCGCCACCGCGACCGGCGAAACCGCCACCGGTTCCGGCGCGACCGGCGCCTGGTCCGGAAGGGGCACCGGTTCCGGGGACGCCGGGGCCACCACGGTAGGGACTACCAGCGCCGCCCGGACGCGCCGGGGCGGCCGGACGCCCGGGACCGGCCGGCCGGGCCGGAACACCCGCGCGGCCAGCGCCCGGGCCGGGCCGCATCCCGCCCGGGGATGGACGGGCCGGCATCATGCCGGGATTGGGCCGCGGACCGCCCGGACGCGGCGGCATGCCAGGAACGCCGGGACCGCCCGGACGCGGGCCGGGACGTGGCGGCGCGGTGCCGCCGCCCACCCCGAACGGGTTGTTGGCCACCCGCGGACCGGTTGGCCTGGGCGCGGGGGAGGGCACGTCGTAATCGGCCTCAGGTTCGGCCGGCGGCGCCACCGGGCTCGGCACCCCATCGGGGACGACCGGAGTCGGCGGGACGAGCGTGGTCGGGACGGTGCCGGAGTCGACGACCTCGACGGCAGGCTCGGCCGGCTTCGGCGCCGCCTTTTTGGCCGGCGCGATTTTCGCGGCCTTCGGCGGCATCGCGTCGCGCAGCTTGCGCGCCACGGGCGCTTCGACCGTAGACGAGGGGCTCTTGACGTACTCGCCCAGCTCGTTCAGCTTGGCGAGCACTTCTTTGCTGGTGTAACCGAGCTCTTTGGCGAGCTCATGTACGCGGGCCTTGCCTGGCACGGCACTCCTTCTTCGAGTGGGCCGGGCGGTGGCGCCGCGCGGCCCGATTAGCGGGGTACTGCTCTCATGACTGTGGGCTCATGATCGAGACTTCATCGGGCACTCATGGGCTTCTCGGCTCATTTCGATGCGTCGGTGCCGGCGGCGGGTACCGCCGGCGGGTACTGCTCATCGAGGTAGCGCTGCAGCGGCGTGAGGTCCGTCGGGCCGGTCACACGCAACCCGCGTCCGAACGCCTTGCGGCGCGCGGCCTGGGCGACGCATCCCGGGTCGGGGTGGATCCAGGCTCCCCGTCCGGCGGCACGCCGCTGCGGATCCGGGAGAACCGACACCGTACCCGCGGGCTCGGTGTCGGATCGCGGCGCCGCTACGACGCGAAGCAGCTCGGTCGCCGGGACGGATCGACGGCACCCCACACACGTGCGCATCGGAACGCGGACGCGAGGGAGCGACGTCGATGACTCGACGGCCACGCCGCAGTCTACTCCGCTGGGGCGGCCGTGCCGTCTCCGGCGGGCGTAGCGGGAGAGTCGGGTCCAGGTGCGGCGTCGCTGCGGATGTCGATGCGCCATCCGGTCAGCCGCGCGGCCAGCCGCGCGTTCTGCCCTTCCCGACCGATCGCGAGCGAGAGCTGGAAGTCGGGCACGACCACGCGGGCCGCCTGTGCGACCGGATCGACGACGGTCACCGACAGCGCCTGCGCCGGAGAAAGGGCGTTGCCCACGAAGGTGGCCGGGTCCTCGGCCCAGTCGACGATGTCGATCTTCTCGCCGTGCAGCTCGGCGACCACGTTGCGCACCCGCTGGCCCATCGGGCCGATGCAGGCGCCCTTGGCGTTCAGCCCGTCCACCTTCGAGCGCACCGCGATCTTGGACCGGTGCCCGGCCTCGCGGGCCACCGCGGCGATCTCGACGCTGCCGTCGGCGATCTCCGGCACCTCCAGCGCGAAGAGCTTGCGCAGCAGGTTCGGGTGGGTCCGGCTGACCGTCACCTGCACGCCGCGCATGCCGCGGGTGACGCTCACCACGTAGCACTTGAGCCGGGTGCCGTGCTCGTACACCTCACCGGGCACCTGCTCGGACTGC
>DATAEG010000046.1:0-11646 GCA_036258135.1 Jatrophihabitantaceae bacterium
TCCGCCCGCGGCGTTGTGTTTCACCCCACCAGATCGCTGCGCGATCTGGCAGGGGCCCCGAGCGTCGCCGATAGCACACGACTATCGGACTGCACCCCACGGAAACGCTCCGCGTTTCCGCAGGGACCCCACGCCTCCTCCGCCTTGCGGATCGAAGATCTGGATCACTGCAGCCGGCAAACGACTTCGAATACAGGACACTTGCGCCATGGCCGCGCCGTCTAGCAACCGCCCGACCGGACGCAAGATCATCGCTTCCAACCGGAAGGCGCGGCACGACTACTCGATCCTGGAGATCGTCGAGGCCGGTGTCATGCTGACGGGCACCGAGGTCAAGTCACTGCGGCTGGGCCGCGCTTCGCTTGTGGACGGCTTCGCGTCCATCGACAACGGGGAGGTCTTCCTGCACGGCGTGCACATCCCTGAGTACGACCAGGGCTCGTGGACCAACCACGAGCCGCGTCGGGTGCGCAAGCTGCTGCTGCACCGCGACGAGATCGACCGGCTGCTCGGCAAGACGCGCGAGGGCGGCTTGACGCTCGTTCCGCTGGCCCTCTACTTCAGCTCGGGCAAGGTGAAGGTCGAACTGGCCCTGGCCCGCGGCAAGCGCGCGTACGACAAGCGCCAAGACCTGGCCCGCCGCGACGCCGACCGCGAGATCAGCCGCGCCATGGGCCGGCGCTCAAAGGGCCGCGATCTCTGACGCTGTGGACGACGTCGACGTACCGGCCTGGTGGCGTGCGCTCGGCGTGCCCGGGCTGGTCGACGTGCACGTCCACTTCATGCCGGCGTCGGTGATGACGAAGGTCTGGGCCTATTTCGACAACGCCGGCGTCAGGTACGGAGTGGAGTGGCCGATCCAGTACCGCGGCACGGATGCCGAGCGGCTGGCGCAGTTGCGTGCCCTCGGCATGGTGGCGTTCCCGGCGCTCGTCTATCCGCACAAGCCGGGCATGGCGCAGTGGCTGTCGGAATGGGCCCGCGAGTTTGCCGCCGCGACGCCGGACTGCGTCCCGACCGGCACGTTCTATCCCGAGCCCGACGCGACCGACTACGTCCGCGCTGCGCTGGAGGCGAGCACCCGCATCTTCAAGGTGCACGTGCAGGTCGGCGACTTCGACCCGGCTGACACTTCGCTCGACGCGGTGTGGGGGATGATCGCCGAGGCCGCGGTACCCGTCCTCGTCCACTCCGGGAGCGGTCCGATGCCGGGTCGGCACACCGGCCCAGGCCCGATGGCAGACGTGCTGCGCCGACATCCGCGGCTCACCGCCGTCATCGCCCACGGCGGCGCCCCCGAGTACGCCGAGCACCTAGGCCTGGCGCGTCGCTATCCGAACGTCCACCTGGACACCACGATGGTGGGCACCCACTTCCTCGAGCGGATCGCTCCGGTGCCAGCGGACGTGCGTGCCGGCTACGCCGACATGGGGGAGCGGATCGTGCTGGGCAGCGACTTCCCGAACATCCCGTATCCGTACGCCGAACAGTTGGACGCGCTGGAGCGCTGGAACATGGGCGACGACTGGCTGCGTCAAGTCGTGTTTGAGAATGGCGCCCGGCTCCTTCGGCTGTGAGCCAAACGCGATGACAGCGGTGGTTTCCTTGTGGCATGCGCTGGACCACGCTCGGTGACGTCGACCCGAAGCAGTGGGCCGACCTGATCCGCGTCATCTCCGACGCGGACGGCAACGGCGAGTACTACGAGGCCGAGGACCTCGCCGAAGAACTGGCCGACGGCAACACGGACGTCGAGACGGACACCTTCGCCGTCCTGCACGGTGATGACCTCGTGGCCTGGGGTCAGCTGTACCTGCCGTCCGCGCCGGTCCAGGGTGCGGCCATGGTGCGGATCATGGGCGGCGTCCATCCCGACTACCGCGGCCGCGGTATCGGTCGCGAGCTGTTCGCGCGCCAGGAGGCGGCTGGGCGTGCTCGCGCCGCCGCGCTACATCCCGACCTGCCGGTGCAGCTGACCGGCGGCTCGCTGGACACCGTCCTTGGACAGATCGCGCTGCTGGAACACCGCGGCTATCGCCCGGTCCGCTACTTCCACGCCATGCAGCGTGCGGTGGCTGCGGCCGACGCCGACCTGCGGCTCGACCCGCGAGTGCGTCCGTACGAGCCGAGCCTGTCCGAGACGGTCCGGCTGGCGCACCTCACCGCGTTCGCCGGGCACTGGGGCTCGTCGCCGCCGACCCCGGTCGAGTGGCAGCAGCAGCGAGTGGGCTCGCGGACCTTCCGTCCTCGGCACAGCTTCGTCGCCACGCGCGAGGACGGCCGGGTCGACGGCTACGTGCTCTGCTTCCAGTTCGAGCGCGACGAGATCTACATCGGCCAGCTGGGTGTGGTGCCGTCCGCGCGCCGCCATGGCCTTGCCAAGGCGTTGCTGGAGGCGGCCATCGCCTCGGTCGCCCGGACCGGGATACCGAAGGCGGCCCTGGACGTAGACTCGGACAACCCAGACGGCGCCGGCGCGTTGTATACCTCACTTGGGTTCGACACCATCCGCAGGTCGGCCATGTACCAGCTGCCCTCGGCGGAATGAAACCAGCTGCGTGGATCGTTAGGCTGGATGCAGAACTACACAGGGGGTGAATGGTCTCGACTTCGTTCGTCGATTCAGGGGAAGCGGGCCGGGGATCGCGGTGCTGACCTCGTCAACAAAGCGCCGTAAACCAATAAGCGCCGATTCCAATCGCGCTGACTTCGCTCTCGCTGCCTAAGCAGTAGAGCGAGTCTGTCAGTCCGGGGATGTCATCGACCCGGTCACTGGCATCAGCTAGGTGACTCACCAACCGTCCCGGTCGCGGGGACGGGCGGGACAACATACAGCGACTGGACCCGTCATCGTGGCTCGTGTGCATGACCACGAAGGGCCGAGCAGAGACAGCGCACACTGCGCCCGGAGAAGACCTGGAGAAGCGACGAAGGACGCGGGTTCGATTCCCGCCACCTCCACTTACTTACACGACCTCGTGGGACCCGCCGTCCTCATCGGTAGGCCGGCTGCTCCTCGTCCGGGCGGGCACGGACTACGTCGAGGCGCGGGTCGGCGACGAGTTGGTCTATGACCAGCCCCTCTGCACCGATTCCGGCCCAATGCGGGTCGACGTCTTTGACGACGCACCACGCGTGATCGGCCGGCCAAACGAACGCGGGCTCGGGCATGTGGACCGGACCTGAGCTCAACCAGGGGTTGGCCGCACCCCAGTCACCAGCTTCGCTCAGGCGGCCGTGGAAGAGGTAGTACGCCCGGTTCGGGACAACGAGCTTGGGCTCGTCGGGCCGCGCGGGAAGTGTCGGCGCAGGCGCCCACCCCGCTGGGCGGACGCCTTCCGGCGGCTCGTCCGTGCTGATCACCAGGTCGGGTAGCGGTGTGTGGCGACCGTAGAGTTCGCCCCAGCCATCCCATAGGCAGCAGTAGCAGTCGTCGGGAGTAGTGGTGTGCGCGGCGAGTAGGTCCAGGAGCGTACGCAGCCGGGCAGCTTCGGACGGGCCGCCCTCGGTGTAGGTGTCGGTCTCGCTTTGACCCTCGTAGGCAGGATCGGGCAGGAACCGTAGCCGCGCGTAGGCCTTGAACCCGGCCGGCCCGAACGTGACCAGCCGCTCCCACGGAAGCGTGCTGGCGACGAGCCAGTCGGCGGGCGACAGATCGGTGCACAGGGTCAGCGGCACGGTCCAGTTCTACCGCGAACGCCAACTCCCGATCGTCCCGGATCGGGTCAGCCGATTCCGATGAGGATCCGTGGGTGATCCGCCGGGTTCAGCCACTGCATGATCGACACCAGCGAAGCCTGCGGGACGGCCACGCATCCGGCGGTAGTGGCGGATCCGTCCGTGACGTGCAGGAAGAACGCGCTGCCCGCACCCTGCGTGACCTTCCCGGTGTTCGCGGTGTTGTAGTCGATCACCACCGCGTAGTCGTACGCCGGGGTCTCGTAGTAGAGGTGCTCGTTCGGCCAACCCTGGACGAAGTTGCAGCTCGAGCTGCACCGCTGGTGGGTGTTGTAGAGCGGGCCGGACTGACTGATCCACCAGTCGGCGGGGGTCGTCTTGAGGTAGGGCAGCCGGGTGCCTGGGTCGCCGTAGTAGCCGAACGCCGTAGTGAGCGTGAAGCTCCCGATCGGCGTAGCGGAGCGACTCTCGCTCGGGCTCGTCGACAGTCCCTGGACGCCCACATGAGCAAGAATCGCCGAACCGTGGCGCACCCACCGTCCGGTTCCGACCGCCGTCCAGGCCTGTAGTACGGCAGTGGTGGATCCAGCCCAGGCGGCGACCACGGTGATGACCTGCTTGGCGGAGCCGATCGAGAAGCCCAGCGGCAGCGACCCGGAGGGCCGAGCCGTCGGGTGTGACATCGGCCGGCGCGGTGAGGTCTTAGGGTGCGGCTTGGCCGAGGTGGGCACCGAGGTCGAGCTGCTGACGGTCGCCGTCGGAGTGGGGGGCAGGGGCTCGGCGACCGCCTGCGGCATCGGCTGTGTCTGAGGCTGGGTCGGTTGCGTGTACGGCAGCCCGGACGTGCAGGCGGCGATCAGGATCACCACGGCGGCGACGACGAGCGTCCGTCCGCGCCGACGATCTTGACCTCGGGCCACGGGCTCAGTGTGCCGCAAACCTGCCATCCGTCACGTCAAGGGGACGTCGAGAATCAGACGGCGCACGTCCGAGCCGGGTCCGTCGAAGTGCCACCACTCGCCCAAGTAGACGGTGATGCCTCCGGCGTTCATCGCCGTCCGCAGCAACGCCCGGTGAGCCCGTGCGACCGGACCGACCCCCGCGGTGGCGAAGGCGTACGCGCGCGGGGTGAAGTCATCGAATGCTGTGCCCATGTCCAGCAGGCAGTGGTGCTGGACTCGCTGCGCGGCGGCACACGTGTGGCCGACGGTCGCGTACGCGACCGTGATGTCCACCGACCGGGCCGCCTCGTGGCTGTAGGCATAGGGCCCCGGCTTGGCCACCCAGTTCGGATTGGGCACGATGCGGAACATGCGTATCTGCACCGAATGCGGCCGGTAGCAGTCCCAGAAGACGATCCGGTAACCCTCCTGCCGGAGCCGGTTCGCGGCGACGGTTAGTCCCCGCGCCATCGACTGATGCACCAGGCAGCGGGCCCCGATCGGGTAGAGGCGCAGCTTGGTGAAGTTGTTTGTCGTTGCGTAGCGCAAATCGATGATCGCGTCCGGGATGATCGTGCGGATGTCGATCAACCCGGCGGCGCGCGCCTTGGCCGAGACCGGCGGCACCGTCGGGCTAGCTGACGTCTTCGGCGTCGGCGTCGGCGTAGGCGTAGGCACGGCGGACGTCGCAGGCGTCGAGGACGGTGCCGCGCCGTGATCGGCGGCCGACCGGCCGCTAGTGCAGCCGGCCACGGCGGTCACTAGCACCAAAACCAGCACGATCCGCTGTGCTTTGATCACCGACGCATCCTTGCCGCGGCGCGTCCGCGCGCGCAACTCGTCGGCGGGCACGGCGCCAGCGACTAACCTCCACGGCATGGTCGGTATCGGCCGGTGAGCGCCACGACTGAGGCGCGGACGAGCCCGCCGCTTGTCGTCCTCGAGCAGCGGCCGGACCGGATCCGCTCCTCGATCGACGCGGTCCGGCTCGGTGCCCTCGGCCTGTCCGCGCTGGTGCTGGCCGGCTTCGCCTCGGTGGCCGACGCCACGAGCGAGGCCGCCAACGAAGATTTGGCTCAGGCCCTCAAAGGCCTGCCCGACCTCCTCGTCAACGCCCTGAACCTGGCGGGTTCTGTCGGTGCGCTGGCCGTCCCGTTGGCTCTCGTCGTGCGGCAGGTGTTCCGCGGGCAGTCCCGTCGGGTGATGGAGGCGCTGCTGGCTGGGGTGCTGGCCATCGGGGCCGCGATCGCGCTGAACATTGCCATCGACCACGCCCCCGATACCGCGCTGTATCGCGCCCTTACGCTGACCGGCCCGCACGGCACGACGCTGCCCATTGACCCCTACCTGGCGGCCTGGCTGGCGCTCGGCGCGATGTCGGGGGTGAGTGCGGAACGGCTCTGGCGCAACGTCTTCATCGGCTCGATAGGGCTGTACGCGTTGGCCGCGTTCATCGCGACACAGGCGTCCCTGCTCTCGCTGGTGGCCAGCATGCTGCTCGGCGTGACCGTCGGCGTGGCTGTGCGCTACGTGTTTGGCACCGTCAACGAGCGCCCGGACGGCGCCCGCATCTGCGCCGTCCTGGCCGAACGGGGCCTCCCGGTGCGGCGTATCGAGCAGATGCCCGTCGACCGCGGCACGCATCGCCGGTACCGCGCGGTCGGCGTTGGCGGACCGTCCATGTACATCGACGTGCTCGACCGGGACGACATTGCCGCCGGCTGGTTCTACCGCTTCTACCGGAGCCTGCGGGTCCAGCCGGAGGTGGCATCCACCCCGGATCTGAACATCGAGCGCATGGCTGAGCGGCGCGCCTTGCTGGCGCTCGCCGGCACCCGGGTCGGCGCGCGGCTACCCACCCTGCTGGCTGGCCTGCCCTGCGGCCCGGACACGATCGTCCTCGCGTACGAGCTGCACGAGACGACCACGTTGACGAAGCTGGACCACCCGCCGTCCGAGGGCCAGGTCCGGCAGATCTGGGAGTCCGTGCAGCGTCTGCACGCGGCCCGCATATCTCACCACCGGCTGACGGCCGGGCGCATCCGCGTCGACGTGTACGGCAACGTCCTGCTGCCGATACTCGAGGACGGCACCGCCTTCGCCAGCGACCTGCGCATCGCGCTCGACCGCGCGCAGCTGCTGGCCACCTGTGCCCAGCTGATCGGTGCCAAGGACACGGTGCGCATCGCCCGCCAGATCATCGGCGACGAGGCGCTGACCGCGACCGTGCCCGTGCTGCAACCGGTGGCGCTCAGCCGCGAGACCCGGCAGTGGATCAAGCAGCACTCCTCGCTGATAGACGATCTCCGTACCGAGATCGAAGGGCAGAGCGGCCCGGTCACGCCGGAGCTGTCTAGGCTTGAACGGTTCCGGCCGCGCACGGTGGTCACCCTGGTGGCCCTGATCGTCGCCTCGTGGCTTCTGATCGGCCAGCTCGGCACGCTCGACCTGGCCACCGTGTTCCGCACCGCGCAGTGGGGATGGGTGCCGGCGCTCGTCGCCGCGTCCGTGCTCACCTACTTCGCCGCCGGGGTCGCGCTGATCGGGTGCGTGCGTGAATATCTCCCGCTGATGCGCACGGTCGTGGCGCAACTGGCCGGATCGTTCATCGCCTTCGTCCTGCCGCCTGCGGTCGGCGCGCCGGCGGTGAACGTCCGGTATCTGCGCAAGGCCGGACTGACCACGACCAGCGCGGCGCTGAGCGTCGGCCTCGGCCAGGTGGTCAACGGGTTGATGCACGTCGTTCTGCTGATCGTGTTTGCCGCCGCGGCGGGGACGGCCACCGAACACCGGCTGCCCATTCCGGGCTGGGCCTTCATCGTGGTCGGCGCGTTGGCGGGGCTGGCGGCGCTGACGATGGCGTTACCGACGCCGCGCCGTTGGGTGCTGGCGCGGGTGATTCCGCCGATCCGCGAGGCGCTGCCGCGAATGCTCGAACTGCTGGCTCGGCCGGTGAAGCTCGTTCAGGTGGTCGGCGGCTCCGTCTCGTTGACCCTGGCCTACATCGCGGCGCTTTGGTTCGCGGTACATGCCTTCAACGGTCACGTGGACGCGGTGGCGGTCGGCGTCGTCTACCTCGCCGGAGGTGCCCTCGGGTCTCTGGCGCCGACGCCGGGCGGGCTCGGTGCCGTCGAGGCCGCGCTCTCGACTGGCCTTGTGGCGGCGGGCATGCCGACCGCGGCCGCGGTCAGTGCCGTGCTGCTCTACCGGGTGGCCACGTTCTGGCTGCCGGTGCCGTCCGGCTGGCTGGCCATGCAATGGCTGCAACGCCGCGACGCTGTCTGATACCGGGTTTCGTATCCTCTGACGATGTTCGTTGTCATCCTGACCGGCGAGACCGGGCTCACCGTCCCTGCACCACGGGCGGTCGGGCCGTTCGACGACTGGGACGAAGCCAACGCCATGGCCACCCGGCTCATCGCCCAGTTCGAGACCGAGGACAGCGAGAACGTCCCGACCGCGACCGTCGTCCGCGTTGAGGAACCGCTGCCCGGCGTCGTCGTCGGTGAGATGTAATGGCCGGCGAACCGAGCTACATCGAGCTGGGCGTACCGGACGTCGCCGCGGCCCGGAAGTTCTACCGGGGTCTGCTCGGCTGGAAGGTCTCGGGCCGGTCCGGGCCGGGCAGTGTCGATACGGCCACTCTCGGCATCGGCCTCCACGACGAGGACGATGAGCGGCACTTCCAGGTGTTCTTCGCCGTCGCCGACCTCGACAAGGCGCGGGCCAAGATCACCAAACTCGGCGGCGCCACGATCGGTGAGGTTCACGACGAGTCGGATTTCGGCCGCTGGATCGAGTGCATGGACGACCAGAACGTGCGCTTCGGGCTGCGCGAGGCGCGCTGACCGTCAGCTCAGCGCTGCGACCGTCGTGAGCAGCGCGGAAACAGCGACCAAGGCAGCGACGACCGGGATAATGCGCGGATCGGTGTAGCCGCGGCGGCGCAGGCCCAACGCGGCGGCCGCGGCGAAGGCCACCACGCCCGCCGCGATCTCGGTGGGTATGGCATCGTCCACGCCGAACTTGATCAACACGGCGCCGACCACCGCCGCCGCGAGCGCGGTGCGGTCGCGGGCCAACGACGTCCGTTGGGTGGGCTCGTCGGTCATTCTTTTGGGTCCCGGCGAAAGCGCGGAGCGGCGTTTGCGGAGCGGTTTCGTGGGGTGTTCATCGGTCGAAGACGATCAGTGCCAGCACCATGATCGCGATCGCGGCCAGTGCCACGTTCAGCAACAGCAGGAGGGGATTGAACGGCAGCGGCCGTCCGTTGCGCATTGCGCGTTCATTGCCGGCCCACCGCGCGTAGGCGAGCGTGCACACCACCAGGCCCGAGGCGGCCAGCGCGGTAGCCAACGCGGTGCGAGCCCAGGAGGTGCGGAAGACCGTCGCCAGCTGCACGACCGCGACCGACGCGGCCAGGAACGCGAGCACGGTGCGGATCCAGGCCAGGAACGTGCGCTCGTTGGCCAGCGAGAACCGGTAGTCCGGGTCATGGCCCTCGGTGAGCCACTGCGGACCGCGCCACCGACGGCGTTCGGGCGCGGCCACGCGCTGAGTCTAGGGCCGGAGGCGGGCTGTGCCGTGGGCGTACCGTCGGCTCGTGCGGGCCTTCCTGACGCCGAAATGGCTCGCCGCGCACTTGCTGCTCATCGTGGTGTGTGCGGCGATGATCCGGCTCGGCATCTGGCAGTGGCACGTCGGCGGCCTGCCCCGCGGGGACGTCCGCAACTACGCCTACGCCGTCCAGTGGTGGGCGTTCACCGGCTTCGCGATCTTCTTCTGGGCCCGCCTGATACGCGACGCCCGGCTCCGCGACGTGCCGGCGCCGCCCGTCCAGGAAGAGCCCAGCCAGGCCCAGTACCGTCGCTACACCATGCCGCAATCGCAGGAGATCACCGACTCGGCCGCCGACCCGGAACGCGCGCGTTACAACGCCTACCTGCGTTCGCTGGAGGAACAGTGACGACCGCGATGCGGTCCCGCATCGGTGGCGCGCTAATCCGCTACCGGATCATGGCCATCGTCACCGGGACGGCGCTGCTGCTGCTCGTCTTCGTGGCCATCCCGATCCAGATCTGGGGGCACAACGACGGCCCGGTGTCGGTGATCGGCACCACGCACGGCTTCCTGTTCATGGTCTACCTGGTCACCGGCTTGGATCTCGGCATCCGGGTGCGCTGGCCGTTGTGGCGGCTGGGACTGGTCCTCATCGCCGGCACGGTGCCGTTCCTGTCGTTCGTGATGGAGCGCTCGGTGACCCATGAACTGGCGCCCCGCATCGCGTCTGACTGAGGATCGGCGGCGCGCCGGGAGCGCGTGCTCTACAGTCCTACGGACTGCCTCCGGATCAGACACAGCGGATCCGGACACGAGCCTGGAGAGTCTCCGAAAGTGAACTGGACGTCTGTCCGTGCCGCTCTCGGCACGGTGATCCGCCTCGGCCTGGCCGCGGTGTGGTTCTTCGCAGGCCTGGCCAAGGTGCGCGAGCCCGCCGCTTTCGTGCGGGCCGTGCGGGCCTACGACGTGACGCCGGAATGGCTCTCGCAGGCCATCGGCTACGGGCTGCCGATCCTGGAGATCTGCCTGGCCGTGCTGCTCGTCCTCGGCCTCGCCACCCGGCCGGTGGCCATCGTCTCGGCCGCGCTGCTCACGACGTTCATTATCGGCATCGTCCAGGCGGGCATCCGCGGGATAAAGGTGGAGTGCGGCTGCTTCGGCGGTGGCGGCGAGGCCACCCAGACGACCTACCTGCTGGACATCGCCCGCGACACCGGGCTGCTGCTGATGTCCGTCTATCTGATCATCTTCCCGATCACCATGTTCTCCCTCGACCGGATCGTCACCCGCGGTGAGGCCGACGTGGCCCCGCCGTCGGCCAAGCGGATGCGCCGCGATCCGCGCGCTGTCCAGCGTTACCAGGCCGTGCGCGCCGCGCGCCACAAGGAGATCGTCAGCCAGCAGCGCTACATCACCCTGACCGTCGCCATCGTGGTCATCCTCACCTGCGTGATCGGCATCTCCGTCCAGAAGACACGGGCCAAGGTCCAAGGCTCGCTGGCCGCGACGAACGCCAGCGTCAAGAACGGGGTGACCGTCGGCAAGGCGACCGCGCCCGTCGTCCTCGACGTCTACGAGGACTTCCAGTGCCCGGTCTGCCTTGAGTTGGAGCAGGCCGCCGGCAAAGACATCGCGAAGCTGATCGACGACGGGACGGTCAAGGTCAACTACCACATGCTGGGGTTCCTTGACGACAGCTCGAACGGCGACCGGTACTCCTCCCGCGCCGCCAACGCCGCTCTCTGCGCGTCCGACGTGAACCCGGCGGCGTTCCAGGCGTTCCACACCGTGCTCTACGGCAAGGATTCGAAGGGCAACAACAACCAGCCCGCCGAGGGTGGCAACGGGCGCACCGACGCCGAACTCGAGGCCTACTTCAAGAAGGCGGTACCGAAGGCCACCGCCGACCAGATCAGCGCGTTCCAAGGCTGCGTCTCGACGGAGGAGCACGCCGCGCTGGTCTCGGCCATCACCGATCGGGCCAGCAAGAACGGCGTCTCCGGGACGCCCACCGTCTACGTCAACGGCAAGAAGTGGACCATGCCGGGCAACAACGCGGACATCGCGTCCAGCCTGGTCTCGGCCATCAACGCGGCCAAGAAGGACACGGAGAAGAAGTAGCAGTTGCTCATGCGAAGGGCCGGCCCGTTGCTGGACCGGCCCTCTCGCTTCTCGTCTGGGTTACCTAGCTGTTCGCGGCTTCCTTCAGCGAGCTGCCGGCAGAGAACTTGACCGTCTTCGCGGCCGGGATCTGGATCGTCTCGCCGGTCGCGGGGTTGCGGCCCTCGCGGGCGGCGCGCTGACCGACTGACACGGCGAAGAAGCCAGGTACGCTGACCTTCTCGCCCTTGGCCACCGCCTTCTCGAGCACGTCCTGCAGCCCGCGCAGGACCGAGTCGACGGTCTTCTGCTCGGTGTCGGCCTGCTCGGCGACCGCGGTAACCAGTTCCTTGCGATTCACTTGGGT
>DATAEG010000047.1:0-22024 GCA_036258135.1 Jatrophihabitantaceae bacterium
TCCGCCCGCGGCGTTGTGTTTCACCCCACCAGATCGCTGCGCGATCTGGCAGGGGCCCCGAGCGTCGCCGATAGCACACGACTATCGGACTGCACCCCACGGAAACGCTCCGCGTTTCCGCAGGGACCCCACGCCTCCTCCCCCTTGCGGATCGAAGATCTGGATCACCGCAACCGGCAAACGACTTCGAATACAGGACACTGGTGTCGAGGTCGCCGACGGCGCGTCGGATTACCATGTGTGGTGCGGACGAGTCGGCCGGGCGACCGCGTCGGGATCTCGCGATCTCGCCGAGGAAAGTCCGGGCTCCGCAGGGCAGGGTGGTTGCTAACGGCAACCCGGGGTGACCCGCGGGAAAGTGCCACAGAAAACAGACCGCCGCCGGCCTGGGATACCCAGGTGGGCGGTAAGGGTGAAACGGCGGTGTAAGAGACCACCAGCGTCCCGGGTGACCGGGGCGGCTCGGTAAACCCCACCCGGAGCAAGGTCAAGAAGGTGGGCCGGCCACGGTCGGACCACCGCGCAGGTGTTTGAGGGCGGCCCGTCCAAGCCTGCGGGTAGACCGCTCGAGCGCGTCGGCGACGGCGCGCCTAGATGGATGGTCGCCCATCGCCTCTTCGGAGGCGTGGACAGGACCCGGCTTACAGGCCGACTCGCCCGCTTACCCGCGAAATTCGGGGCCAGTGCCCTGTGGAACGTCGTGGGGCACGTCCGGGGCACCCTGGAACGTAGCCTGGCGCGCGACGCAACGTTGCGCGCCATGAGCGTTTGTGCGCAGTCATGTCGCGGGTGACTCCGCGGATGCGGTCCACTCCTTGTGCGGTGCGTCGCCGGCCAGGACCTGGATCAGCACGGCGTTGACGGTTCCTGGGCTCTCCCAGGGCAACAGGTGACTGCCCGGTAGGACGCCGAGCCTGGCGTTCGGGATGGCCCGTGTAGCTGCGGCGCTGTGCTCGCCAGTGATCGCTAGCGAACGGACAGTGTCCGACAAGCAGAGCAACGCAAAGCGATGCACTGCCGGCTGAGCAGGCCGATAGCCAACGCCGCGTGACAATTCCCAATACGGGGACTGGTTGATTGGGGGTCGCCGCCAGGCGCCCCGACCTCGTGGCTGGCGTCATTGCGATCGTCAACGATGTTGCCGGAGGCAGGCTGACACCAGCTGAGGCCATGGCCCCGCCATATAGCGATGAACCCTGGGACCGGCGAAGCGGAGGCACGGCAGGCCTTGGCCGACGTAGCCCCAGTTGACCCGTGGGCGACCGCGGCCATCATTGAAGGCCGACTCTACGAGGGTTTCGACATCGAGGACACGTTGGATCGAGTGTCTTGTCCCGCCCTCGTGCTCGCCGGCAACGTCAAACTCGGCAGCCGAGTCCGCGAGGAGGATCTGGAGTTCCTCCGTGCTCACACTGCTCTGGTGCGTATGACCCGGATAGCCAGCGGCGGACACGGCATCGTGTGGGACGAGCCGGCGATCGTTAACAGCGAAGTCGCGGACTTCGTGGGCGCCCTGTAGGTCGCCCAGACGCGCCCGGTGCGCGCGATCGCCGAATCGGCGCGCCGTCGCGGGCAGCCCAGCGAGCGCCGCGCCAACGTAGTGTCAGCACGGTGCCCTAACGGGGAGCGGAAAGGGGTTGTCCGCATGAAACAACCCTCGAAGTGTCGAAAGCTGCGCTGGGCCGCCTCGTGGTGCGCCAGACCACCGCCTGCGCCTCTTGCCTGGGCGGGCTCGCCATGCCAGCCACGGCCTGCGGCGGGCGGGCGAGTTCCACGCAGATTGCGTTGAACGGCACGGCGGCTGCTGCTCAACCGGCCCCGGAAAAAAAAGATCTGCTGCACTGGACGGCCGAAGGCACGCTGCGTGGCCGCACCGCCGCATCCCCGGGGCCGGAGACGGTGCAGCGTCACCAGTTTGCGGCAGGTGCCCGGGAGTCGTGTCCCGCTCGGGCTGCCGAGGAGTGACGGTATGAGGCGTGAACCCGATGTTTGGGGCGGGGTCGCCGGCGTGATCATGCTGGCCGCGGCGAGCCTGGCGCTCGCGGGGTGCGGGGGGGCCCACCACTCAAGGGTGGCGGGTTGCGCCGGTACGCCGGCGGCGGTGGCGGCCAGCGCGCCGGTCGTACCGTCTGGTCCGGCGGCTGCTACGGCGTGGACGCAGCCGGACGGGGACCTGCAAAGCACTCGGGATGTGGCGAGTGCGATCACCGCCGCGAACGTCTCGCAGTTGGGCGTGGCGTGGTGCGTGCCGATCGAGTCGACCGGATCTGCCCGCGCCGCCGGCGCGACCGATGGTTATGCGACCACGCCTGTTGTGGTCGATGGCGTCGTCTACACGCAGGATCTCCAGTCGAACGTGATGGCGATCCGCCTGGCCACCGGCATGGTGTTGTGGAGGCACGACTACGGCTCGCCCAATGCCGGCCCGGACGGCGTGACCGTGGCTGACGGCGTCGTGTTCGCCGCGACGAACAGCGCCGCGGTCGCCCTCTCCGCGGCCACCGGTCGCCAGCTGTGGAGCCGGACGCTGGTCCGCAACAGCCACGAGGGCATCGACATGGCGCCCGGCTACCACGACGGCACCGTGTATGTGTCCACGGTGCCGACCAATGTCGCCGACCGCGGCACCTATCCCGGCGGCGGCAAGGCGGTCTTGTGGGCGTTGAACGCCGCGACCGGCGCGCCGGAATGGTCCTGGGACGAGGTGGGCAACTTGTGGGGGAACCCGGGCATCAACTCAGGCGGCGGCCTGTGGTACCCGCCGTCGTTCGACACCCAGGGCAACCTCTACCTCGGCGTGGCGAACCCCGGCCCGATCGGCGAGCAGGGCTGGCCCGCCGGCTACCCGTGGGGAACCAGCCGGCCCGGTCCGGACCTGTACACCGACTCGGTGGTCAAGCTCAGTCCGACCGGCAGGCTGCTGTGGTACTACCAGCTCACCCCGCATGACCTCTACGACTGGGACCTGCAGGACCCGCCGGTGCTCACCACGGTGCACGGCCGTCCGGTGGTCATCGACGCCGGCAAGGCCGGCATCGCGATTGAGCTGGACGCGGAGACCGGCGCGCTGCTTTGGAAGCGTCAGGTCGGCGTGCACAGCGGGCACGACAACGACGGGCTGCTCACGGAGCGGGCCAGGCCCACCACGCCCATTCCGCTGCCCGCCGAGTTCGACCTCGAGCCCGGCGTGTTCGGCGGCGTCGAGTCCCAGCTGGCTAGCAACGGGTCGACCGTCTTCGCCGCCGTGAACAACCTGGCGGTACCGATGTCGGTGAAAGGCGTGAGCGAAAGCTCCCAGGCGCTCATCGCCGCCATCGGCAAGGCCACCGGCGAGATGGTCGCGCTCGACCAGAGCACCGGCAAGATCAAATGGGACGACCAGCTTCCCTCCAGCCCATACGGTGCAGCCACGGTCACCAACAACGTTATGTTCACCACCACCTACAACGGCTACCTGTACGCGTTCAACACCGACACCGGCGCGATCTTGCTCAAGCGGCCGATGTCGGCCGGGAGCAACGCCCCGGTAGCCATCGACGGCGACTACCTCATCGCCGGAGCCGCCGCGGCCCGGTCGAAGAACGAAAAGCCGCTGATCATCGCCTACAAACTCGCGGCCACCGGCAAACTCCCCGACACCGTGCCCTGACCCACGAACCCAGCCAGCGGCAGTGCAAGACGCGGTGAACGTGCGCTAACTGCCACACCTCTGCGCAGTGCCAGAACATCCGATCCACGCACGTCACGCGCATCTCCCGCGCCCAGGCGTCGCCGCGCCTATCGACGGCTCTGGCGCGTGGACAACGGTATGAGCGGATGGTGCCAGGACGCCCTGCGAGGGCATGTCAGCGATCGTCGCCACCGTGATGACAACGGAGGTGGCTGACACCGACGAAGATCGGTCGTAGATCGAGCAGGCGTCAGACGACTGCGGCGTCCTTGGCCTCCCAACGCAGCAGGTCGCCTGGCTGGCACTGGAGGACTTCGCAGAGCGCGGCTAGGGTCGAGAAACGCACGGCCTTGGCGCGGCCGTTCTTGAGCACCGCCAGATTGGCGGCCGTAATTCCTGCACGGTCCGCGAGCTCAGCCACGGACATCTTCCGCCTGGCCAGCATCACGTCGATCTCGACAGCGATCGGCATCAGATCACCTGGTCTAACTCGGCTTGCATTTGGGCCGCTTCGACGTCGCGCGCGACGGCCTGGGCGAGCAGCATCCGCAGCACGAGCACAATGAGCGCGACCCCGAGGATGGCTACGCCAACCCCGCCCATGATGAGCGTGACGCCCGGGTCGTCTCGCTGGCCTGGCGCATTGACGACCGTAACCGCGAACCACACGAGAGCAGCCGACACGATCGCGCCGATCACGACGTCCACGTATCGGAAGGCGGCGTGGGAGAACACGGTTCCACGTCGCACCATCGTCACCAGCCGCCACACGCAGACCAGGGCGACCTGGACCGACACCAGGCCCAGGATCGTGATGACGCGTAGCGGGGTCAACGGGAGCGACCCGTCCTCCGGGTCGGTGGCCAACGCCCACACCATTCCTGCCTGTATAAACACGGTGCCGGCGAGTATCACCACGAGCACGGCGCGCAGGGCGTGCACGGTCAGCTTTCCCACGGCTCGTCCTTCCATTGATTCCCGATCAAGATCTATCGAATGTCGATAGCTCTTAGCAAGAGCTGCCACGGAGGGTGAGGGTCCGCGATGCGCGATCAGGGCCGCGGAGTTAGCGATCACAGTGAGACGTCCAGCATGGGACCGGTCACGACGGCGCGCATCGGCCACGGCAGGTAAGTAGCGAGTTGCTGATGCATGAGCGACGTTCGCGTACCGAGTAATTCATCTGTGCGATCCGGTAGGCCAGCTCAGCGCGAATATCGATGGCTGCGAGCAGGGGGTGTGCCAGTCGGTCCAGGTACGTCGGAGTTCTGGCCCGCGAGGTTCCCAGGTTTGCCGCCGGTTTGGCGATTGACGTTCCGAGGAGCCGTCGCGGGCGATAAGGGAAGGGCCCGATGGTAGATCAGCGCCCTTCGCCGCGGTGATGGCGCCGTAGCTCTTCGTGCAGTGCTTGAGCGCGGGCGGCCGGGATAGTGCGGCCTTGCTCGACGAGCTGGGATGGCAGTGGTTGGGGTGCCGGCATCAGCGTCGTCCAGGGATCCGCGTTGCCGAGCAGGGCGGGCGCGGTGCGCAGCGTGAAGTCGGTTGGTGTTACGGCGGCAAGATCGGACCACGCGACGGGAAACGACACGGGCGTGCCCGGCCGCAGCCGTGGGCTATAGGCGGCGGCGACGCTGGCGCCGCCGGCCCGGGTCGAGTCGAGAAAGACTTTGCCGTCGCGGTCGGCCTTGATGAACGCGGTCGTGGCGACGTCGGGGTCGAGTGCCTCGGCCCGGACTGCCAGCGCCCGCGTGGCCAGTGCGACTTCCTCGGTGCTTGCCCCCGTCACCGGAACGAAGATGTGCACGCCTTTGGACCCACTGGTCTTTGCGGCGCCGGCCATATGAATCTCGGCCAGTGCGTGGCGAACCAGCTCGGCCGCCGCGACGACGCGGCGGAAGTCGTTGCCTTCAGGTGGGTCGAGGTCGAGCACGAGATGGGTGGGGGCATCGGGATCGGTAATCCGGAACAGAGTGGGATGAAATTCGATGGCGCGTTGATTGGCAAGCCACAATAAGGTGCGCCGGTCGTTGCACAGCGCGTACGCGATCTCCCGCTTCGAAGCCGCCGACCAGATCGAGGTGGTGGTGACCCAATCCGGTGTGTACTTCGGCACGTTCTTCTGCATGAATGGCATTTGGCCGCGGAGGGCCCGAATCACCGACAACGGCCGATCGCTGAGCGCCTTGATTACCTGTGGATGGAGCGCATCTAGGTAGTCGACGAGGCCCCGCTTGGTCGTCTCAGCACCGTCGAACAGTGGCTCGTCGAGGTTCGTCAGGGCGACGCCGCCGCGGGTCTCACTCGTTGCCATAGGACTATCTTGGCCCCGCGAGCTACAGCCATGTCAGTCTCCGCGTCCGCCCCGTCCCGCCCGTTGAGAAGCGGCCTGAGCAACTCATCTGCGCGGGCCGCCGCTGTGGCCGATCCGCGCGCAGACGGCTATGCGTACCCGGGAGAGGTACCGACGCTTCTGAAAAGGGGCCACTGAGCTGGCCGAGGACCACGGTGCGGGTGTTCCTGCTCTCGCCGAAGTCCTCAAGATCAGCCCCGGACAGGTACGTCACCTGCTCGGGGCCGTTGATCAGCGTCCGATGCTGAGGATCGTGGGCGACGAGGGCTCGACGCAGGTGCACCTGCGGCCGTCGACGCTTGAGCAGTACCGCAGCCGTCTCAAGTGCACGCTGAATCGAGGAAAGCGCACGGTTGTCTGATGTGCGCGGCTTCCTCGCCCGCGTCTCCGCGCGGCTGGCACCGACGACGGCGGGCACGGTATTCGCCGTGCTGCGCATCGTGCTGCAGGCCGCCGTCGACGACGGCCGGCTCGCGGCGAGCCCGTGTTCGAGCCGAGGGTGACGCCTCGCGTGGTTGACCCGCTGAGCCCGCAGCAGGTCCTCGACCTCGCCAAGCACATCGCCCCCGCTATCGCATTACGGTCATGCTTGCCGCAGGCGCAGGCCTCCGCGAAGGGAAGCGCTCGGGCTGCTCGTGCCACGCGTCGACTTCTTGAGGCGCACCGTCGCCGTCGAGCAGCAGGTGCAGCGAGGACAGTTGGCGCCGTTCAAGACACGAGCCTCGCGTCGGACGGTGCCGGTCGATGACTTCCTTCTCGTCGGGTTGAGTGAACACATGCGGCGGTGGCCGCCTGGGCCGGCGGGCTTCGTCGTAACGAACAGTGCGAGCCGTTGAAGTGGCTGCACGCCCCGGAAACGCTGGCCTGTAGCTCGCAGCCCAACTACTGCGGGATCCCAGCGGCGCGGCGCCAATAGAAACCGGCTTACAGGCCGACTCGTCTCGCTTCGATCGGTTGTGTAATCGTCGGTGTCCGCACCGTCGCGGCCACGAAGGAGACGACATGTTCGACAGCAAAGACCTGACCGGCACGCACTGGTACTGCCTTGATCATCATCGCGCGGAGCTCTTCGAAGACTGCAACAGCAAGAACCGAATGGGTCCCTACCACACGAGGGACGAAGCGGAGCATGCACTGCAGACGTTGCACGAGCGCGAAGAAAAGTATGACGCCGAAGATGCGGAGTGGGACGACAACTGAACACGTTGTTGTTGCACACCGATCGCGAAAGACCTTACCGCATAAGGGGTTTGAGCTTCGCTGTATAGCGACGATGCGAGCATCGCACCCGACTGCATCGAAGACGCACCTGAGCGCGCGCAAAATTGATGCGGCGTGGCTTATTGACCGCACGCGATTCACGTCGTGAACTGTTTTGCGACTAACTTGTCCGTCGCCCCGAGGAGGAGCAGATATGACGGCACCGAAGCGTGTGGCCAAGAAGGCGCCCGCGAAGAAGACGGCGGCCAGGAAGACCGCCGCCAAGAAGGCGCCCGCGCGCAAGGTCGCGGCGAAGAAGGCGCCAGCCAAGAAAGTTGTAGCGAAGAAGGCACCCGCGAAGAAGACCGCCGCCAAGAAGGCACCCGCGAGGAAGACCGCGGCCAAGAAGGCGCCAGCCAAGAAGACCGCCGCCAAGAAGGCACCCGCGAGGAAGACCGCGGCCAAGAAGGCACCCGCGAGAAAGGCACCAGCACGGAAGACCGCCGCTCGCTGATCATCTGATCGGCGTTCGTGCAAGTCACCAGACTCGCCGGCGCGCCGCTTGACTTCGCTGCTCTGCGCAGCGAGTTGGCGGTGCCCGGCGAGTTCTCGTCTGAGGTCTTGGCCGAGGCCGAGCACGCCGCCGCGCATGTCGAGCTGCCCGACGACGACGCCACCGACATCCCGTTCGTGACCGTCGACCCGCTGGGCAGCAAGGATCTCGACCAGGCACTCCACATTGCGGCGGCCGGCGACGGTTATCTGGTCAGCTACGCCATCGCCGACGTGGCCTCCTTCGTCCAGCCTGGCTCCGAGCTGGACGCGGAGGTGACCAGGCGCGGCGAGACCCTGTACTTCCCGGACGCGCGGGTGCCCCTGCATCCCGCCGTCCTCAGCGAGGGCGCGGCCAGCCTGCTCCCGGACCAACTGCGGCCCGCAGTGCTGTGGCAGATCATGCTCGATGCCTCCGGAGCGATCACCCAGACAACCGTGCGGCATGCCCGCGTCCGGAGCCGCGCCCAGCTCGACTATTTCGGACTTCAGGACATGTACGCGGTGGACGCCGCCCCAGAGGCGGTCCGACTGCTGCCGAAGGTGGGCGCGCTGCGCCTGGCCCAGGCCCGGCAGCGCCATGCCATCAACCTCGACGTGGCCGAGCAGAACGTGGTCCGCGACGCCGACGGCCGTTGGACGCTCGAGCTGCGCGAGCAACTCGACGTCGAGAAGTGGAACGCGGAGATGTCACTGCTCGCCGGCATGGCGGCGGCGGCGTTGATGGTCTCGCACGGCGTCGGGGTGCTGCGTACGTTGGCCCCGACCGAGCCGAAGGTCATCGGTTGGCTGCGCAGTGTCGCTCCGGCGCTGGACGTGCGGTGGCCGAAGGGCGCGACCGCGGGCGATGTGGTGGCCGACCTCGACCGGAGCAGTCCGAAGCATATGGCGTTCCTCGATCACGCCATGTCGTTGCTGCGGGGCGCCACGTACGTCACCCTCGGCGAGACCCCGGTGGACGATCTGATCCACGCCGGAGTGGGAGCGCCGTACGCGCACGTGACCGCGCCGCTGCGTCGCCTCGTCGACCGCTACACGAGCACGCTCTGCATGTTGTTGGCGTGCGGCGTCGAAGTTCCCGACTGGATCCAAGCCGCGTTGCCCACGTTGCCGTCGGTGATGGCGAAAGGGGAGCAGCGCGCGAGCAATGTCGACCGCGCCGTGGTCGACATGACCGAAGCGTGGCTGCTGCGCGATCGCATCGGTGAGCACTTCGAGGCGATTCCGCTCGACACCGACGAAGACCGCACCAAGATCGCCATTCTGGAGCCGGCCATCCGGGCGTCCGCGCGCGGCATGGGCTTCGTCATCGGTCAACCGGCGACCGTGCAGCTGACCGAGGCAGACGTCACCGCCCGACTGGTCCGCTTCACCAAAATCTGATCGTGGACCGATGCTCGCGGCCGCCGACGGCGGCCCTCTCATCGGTAGCTCGCTTCGCTCGCTGGCATGCGGCGCCTTCGGCGCCGCGCCCGGCGATCTGCTCTTCGCGCGACGCTCATCGCCGGTGGCCGCCTCAGGTGTAGCTGTGCTCCGCGTCGGGGTACACGCCGTCGCGAACCTCACGGGCGAACCGGCTCGCAGCCTCCTCGAGGATCTCGCCCACCTCGGCGTACTGCTTGACGAACTTGGCCGCCGCGCCACCGGTGCGCAGGCCGGCCATGTCCTGCCAGACGAGCACCTGGGCGTCGCATCCCGCACCGGCGCCGATGCCGATCGTCGGAATGGTGAGCTCGGACGTGATCTTTGCCGCCAGATCGCTCGGCACCACCTCGAGCACGACCGCGAACGCGCCTGCGTGCTCGAGCGCCTTCGCGTCTTGCAGCAGACGATGCGCGCCTTCCTCCCCGCGGCCCTGGACGCGGTAGCCGCCGAGGACGTTCACCGACTGTGGGGTGAGGCCGATGTGCGCCATAACGGGGATGCCGGCGGCGACGAGTGCCTCCACCTGCGGTGCCACCCGCGCGCCGCCCTCCAGCTTCACCGCTTGGGCGCCGCCCTCTTTCATGAAGCGGCTGGACGTCATCAGCGCCTGGTCCGGCCCGGCCTGGTACGAGCCGAACGGCAGATCGGCGACCACCAATGCCTTCGACGCGCCACGCACGACGCCGCGGACCAGCGGCACGAGTTCATCGACGCTGACCGGCACGGTGGTGTCGTAGCCATAGATCACGTTGGCCGCTGAATCGCCGACCAGCAGAACCGGGATCCCGGCGCGGTCGAAGACATACGCGGTGGAGTAGTCGTACGCGGTGAGCATGGCCCAGCGCTCGCCGGACTGCTTGGCTGCCTGGATGTCGCGAACGGTCACCCGGCGGGTACGTGTGCCGCCATACAACGTGTTGGCGGGCTTGGTGCTCTCGGTCATGGAGGTCCTGTTCTCTCCTCGAGGCCGGCATGCCGGTCCCCGGGCTGGTGTGGACGCCCTCAGTATCGCGGGTTACCCGCGGGTATCGCCTGCGCCTCGGAGTGCTGTGCGTTACACCCGGGTTAGACCCGGGCCGGCTCGTCGCGGCCCCACCGGTTCGCGATCGGTAGCCGCCGGTCGCGACCGAACGCCTTGAGGCTGATCTTCGGACCGGGTGGATACTGGCGCCGCTTCCACTCCGCAGCATCGACCATGCGGGCCACCCGACGAACCATCGCCGGGTCGTGGCCCTGCGCAATCAGCTCGTCCACGCCGAGGTCGCCGTCGACGTAGCCGGCGATGACCGGGTCGAGCAGCGAGTAGTCGGGCAGCGTGTCGGAGTCGAGCTGGCCCGGACGCAGCTCGGCGGACGGCGGCTTGCTGATCGAGTTCGGCGGGATGGGCGGCTCGGTGCCGGCCGGCGCCTGCTCGTTGCGCCACCGGGCCAGGGCCCAGACCAGGGTCTTCGGGACGTCCTTGAGCGGCGCGAAGCCGCCCACCGCGTCGCCGTAGATGGTGGAATACCCGACCGCCAGCTCGCTCTTGTTCCCGGTGGCCAGCACGAGATGGCCGTGCTGGTTCGACAGGCTCATCAGCGTGGTGCCGCGGACCCGGGCCTGGACGTTCTCCTCGGCCACGCCGCTGAGCTCCAATGCCCCGACGAAGGCGTCGACGATCGGCGCGATCGGCACCACCTGGTAGTGGGCGCCGATGCGACGCGCCAGGTCGGAGGCGTCCGAGCGAGAGTGCTCTGACGAGTAGCCGCTGGGCATGGAGATGCCGTACACGTTCTCGCCGCCGATGGCGTCTGCGGCCACGGCAGCGACGACCGCCGAGTCGATGCCACCGGACATACCGAGGACGACGCTGCGGAATCCGTTCTTGACGATGTAGTCGCGGGTTCCGGTCACCAGCGCGCCCCACACTTCGGCCTCGTCGCTGATCCGACCGGTCAATATAGGCTCGGGCGGCGCGCCCAAAGGCGCGGGCCCGGTCCCGGTCGGCACCCGCTCGACGTCCATGCCCGCCAGCAGCCCTGTTCCGCCGGCCCCAGCGTCGGGCAGACGGAGGTCCAGGCAGTACACCCCCTCGACGAACTGGGGCGCGCGCAGCAGCACCTGCCCGGCAGCATCGACGACCAATGAGTCGCCGTCGAAGACCAGCTCGTCCTGGCCGCCCACGGTGTTGACGTAGACGACGGGGCAACCGGCCTCGGCGGCCCGGCGCTGGAGGAGCTCAAGGCGGGTGTCGTCCTTGTTGCGTTCGTAGGGTGAGCCGTTGATACACAGCACCAGCCCGGCCCGGGCGAGACCGGCGACGGTGAACGGGCCCCCTTCCTGCCACGCGTCCTCGCAGATCGTCATCGCGATGTCCGCGCCGCGGTAGCCGACCACGGGCAGCCGGTCGCCCGGGACGAAGTAGCGGCGCTCGTCGAACACCCCGTAGTTCGGCAGGTGGTGCTTGTAGTAGGTCGCCACCACCCGGCCACCCACGCAGAACGCGCTGGCGTTGCGCGGACCGGCCTCGTCGCCGAGGTAGCCGACGACCACGGCCAGCTCGCCGAGGCCGTTCTCGGCGAGTCGGCCGGCCAGCAGCTCGAGGTGTTCGAGCGAGGCCGCCCGGAACGACGGGCGCAGCACCAGATCCTCCGGCGGATACCCGGTCAGCGCCATTTCGGGCAGGGCGACGAGCTGAGCGCCCCGCCCGGCTGCGTCCGCACAGGCGTCGAGGACCCGCTGCACATTGCCCGCCAAATCGCCGACGGTGAGGTCGATTTGGGCCAGGGCGACGCGGAGGACGGGCACCGGACCATTCTGCTCTGGCCCGGACTTCACCGCGTCGGGCGCGGATTTCAGCGCGCCGAATCTGTGCTCTGAGTGAACACTGAGTGACAGTCCGTGGATCGGATTCCGGAATCGCGGCTGGAGTGCAACGTGCACTGTCCCGGATACGTCACAATGTGTGCACGGGGGAGACCGGCTTGTGATGAGACGGTTATGGTGTCGTTTGTCCGAAAACTGGAGGCAGGGCTAGTGAGGCGTCCGCTCTCGACGGCGATGGTGGCCGCTCTGGTCGCCCTTGTCCTCGTCACCGGCTGCAGCACCGGCAAGCCTGCCCACCACTCCGCCGCCTCCTCCTCGCACCCGCAGGGTGCGGCCCCGTCCACGCCGACCGCGGTGGCGGCGGCACCGGCGCGGCTGACCCTGCGCCCGGCCGACGGCACCCATGACATCAGCCCCGCCGTTCCCGTCAGGGCCGTCGTGGCGGAGGGCAAGATCACCTCGGCCAAGCTGGCGAGTTCCTCCGGCCGGGTGTTTAGCGGCAAGATCGCCGCCGACGGCGCCTCCTGGGAGCTGGGCCAGAAGCTGGGCTACGGATACAGCTACACACTGCGCGTCGAGGCCAAGAATGCTGACGGCAAGGCGGTGACCAAGACCAGCCGGTTCACCACCGTCACGCCGGGCTCCTTCACCCTCCCGTACCTCGAGGACACCGCAACTGCGTCGATCGTCGCCGGAGGCACCTACGGCGTCGGCATGGTCATCAACATTCAGTTTGACGAGCTCATCACCAACAAGGCAGCCGCCGAGAAAGCCATCAGCATCACATCCAAGCCTGCGGTCGAGGGCGCGTTCTTTTGGCTGAACGACCAGACCGTGCACTGGCGTCCGGCGCGCTACTGGACGCCGGGCACGCAGGTGAGCGTGCACGCCAACCTGTACGGCGTCGAAGTCGGCAACGGGCTCTGGGGTCAACAGGACGTGTCGACCCATTTCAAGATCGGCGCCAGCCACATCGCCATCGCTGATGCGCGCAGCCACAAGGTCAAGGTCTATTGGAATTACAAGCTCGTTCGCACGATGCCGACCTCGATGGGCCAAGGCGGCTGCGTGCCCGGGACACACGGTCAGCGTATCTGCCTGTGGACGCCGCCGGGCACGTACACGGTCATGAACAAGCAGCACTCGGTCGTCATGGACTCGGCCAGCTATGGCCTGCCGCACAGCTCGCCGTACGGCTACAAGGAGACCATCTACTGGGCCACTCGAATCAGCTCGGACGGCATCTATCTGCATGAGCTGATGTCCACGGTGTGGGCGCAGGGCCACGTGAACGTCTCCCACGGCTGCGTGAACCTGAACCACGTGAACGCTCTGTGGTACTACCGCACCTCTTATGTGGGTGACGTCGTCACCGTGGTCCACAGCGGTGGCGAACCGCTGCACGTCTGGCAGAACGGCGACTGGTCCGTGCCGTGGAAGACGTGGGTCAAGGGCGGCGTCAACGCCGGCTGACCGCGCGTGGCGTAACACCGCGGAAACAGCGCGGCGAGCATAGTGGGCGGGTGGATCGTCAGCAGGAGTTCGTGCTCCGGACCCTCGAGGAACGTCAGATCCGCTTTGTGCGGCTCTGGTTCACCGACGTACTCGGCACGCTGAAGTCCGTAGCCATCGCGCCGGCTGAGTTGGAGGGCGCGTTCGCCGAAGGCATCGGCTTCGACGGGTCGGCGATCGAGGGCTTCGCCCGGGTGAGCGAGAGCGACATGCTGGCCCGGCCGGACCCGGCCACGTTCCAGATCCTCCCCGACATCATCGGCGGCACGGTCTCCGATTCGGCCCGGATGTTCTGCGACATCCTCATGCCGGACGGCTCGCCGTCCTGGTCCGACCCACGTACGGTGCTGCGCCGCGCGCTGGGCAAGGCCGCCGACCTCGGCTTCGCGTTCTACACCCATCCCGAGATCGAGTTCTTCCTGCTCCGGGATCGGCCCACGGACGGCAGCGAGCCCCTCCCGATCGACACCGGCGGCTACTTCGACATGACCAGCCACGACACCGCGCACGACTTCCGGCGTGCGGCCGTGACGGCCTTGGAGTCCATGGGCATCTCCGTCGAGTTCAGCCACCACGAGATCGGCCCCGGCCAGCAGGAGATCGACCTGCGCTACGCCGACGCGTTGACCATGGCCGACAACATCATGGCGTTCCGTCAGGTCATCAAGGAGGTGGCGATCGCTCGCGGCGTGCACGCCACGTTCATGCCCAAGCCCTTCATGCACCAGCCGGGCAGCGGCATGCACACCCACGTTTCGCTGTTCGAAGGCGATCGCAACGCCTTCCACGACCCCACCGACGTGCTCAACCTGTCCAAGACCGCGCGGGCGTTCATCGCCGGCCTGCTCCGACACGCCCGGGAGATCACCGCCGTCACCAACCAGTGGGTGAACAGCTACAAGCGGCTGTTCGGCTACGCCGCCGCGGGCGAGCTCGTTGAGGCGCCGACCTACATCTGCTGGGGACACCGGAACCGGTCCGCGCTGGTCCGGGTGCCGCTCTATAAGCCGGGCAAGGCGAACGCCACCCGGGTAGAACTGCGCTCCATCGACTCGGCGTGCAACCCGTACCTCGCCTTCGCCGTGGTCCTCGCCGCCGGACTGAAGGGCATAGAGGAGAACTACGAGCTGCCGCCCGGCGCGGAGGACGACGTCTGGGCCCTGTCCGACACCGAACGGCGCGCGCTGGGTTACAGGGAGCTGCCGCACAATCTGGCAGACGCGCTGCGGGCCATGGAAGAGTCCGACCTCGTGGCCGAGACCTTAGGCGAGGGCGTGTTCGAGTTCTTCCTGCGCAACAAACGCGCCGAGTGGGTGGATTATCGGGCTGAGGTGACGCCGTTCGAGTTGCGCCGGTACCTACCTTTTCTTTAGAGCGACGATCGCCGGGTAGACGCGATCGGGTGCGGCGGCTATGCGGCGGCTGCGGCCCGTGGGTGGCTGGTATCGCGTAGCGGGCGGAGCGCTGGGGTGACGCCGTTCGAGTCGCGCCGGTACCTACCTTTTCTTTAGAGCGACGATCGCCGGGTAGACGCGATCGGGTGCGGCGGCTATGCGGCGGCTGCGGCCCGTGGGTGGCTGGTATCGCGTAGCGGGCGGAGCGCTGGGGTGTCGCCGTTCGAGTTGCGGCGGTACCTGCCTTTCCTTAGAGCCACGATCGCCGCGTAGACGCGAGGGCTGCGGCGGCTGTGCGGCAGCGGCGGACCATGGGTGGCTGGAAGTCGCGGATCGGCGCGATAGCGTCGCCGTGTGTTCGAGAACGCCGCGGTGCGCGCGTCGGGGCTCTTGTCCGTCGACGCCGACCAGGATATGTATTGGGAGGAATCTGGGAACCCCGACGGCACCCCGGCGGTTTACCTGCATGGCGGACCTGGCAGCGGTCTCGGAACCGGCAGCTATCGGAGCAAATTCGATCCAGCGCGGTTCCGCATCGTGGGCTTCGATCAACGTGGTTGCGGACGATCGGCACCGCTCGTCACGGAGCCGGGCTACGACCTGAGCCGAAACACGACACAGCACCTCATTGACGACATCGAGAAACTCCGAACCCATCTGCACATCGACCAGTGGCTCGTCAACGGAGTCTCATGGGGATCAACCCTGGCCCTCGCCTACGCGCAGGCTCATCCCGAACGGGTTCTGGGCATCGTCCTAACGGCGGTCACGACCACGGACCGGTTCGGGGTGGACTGGATCACCGAAACCGTCGGCGCCATCTACCCGGAAGCCTGGGATCGCCTCGCCAGCCACGCGGAGCAGGCGTCCGTCGGCTACCAGCGGGGCCAGGGCCGTCTGGTTGAGGCGTACGCGCGGCTGATGACCGACCCGGACCCGGCGGTACGCGCCGCCGCGTCGCGGGCCTGGGTCGATTGGGAAGACCATCACGTCTCCATCGGCACAGGCGGAGTGCATCGGCAGCGCTGGGAGGACGACGAACAGCGCGACGTCTTCGCCACCCTGGTCACCCACTATTGGGCGCACGACGCATTTCTGACACCGCCGATCCTCGATCAGATGAATCGTCTGCAGGGCATTTCCGCCACGCTCATCCACGGTCGACTCGATGTCAGCGGGCCAGCGGTCACAGCTTGGCGGCTGCACCGAGCCTGGCCGGATAGCGAACTCATCCTCAACGAGACGGAGGGTCACGGCGGCGAGGCCATGGTAGGAGCCTGGTGCGCAGCGAACGTTCGACACGCCGACCGAATCGACACCGAGCGCGCCCAAATCCGGTAGCTGCCCTATCGGGGAGGTCCCGCGTTCGCCCTGACACATAGGGTCGGAGGGTGACCCGGCCACTGCTCGTCCTCCAGAACGCCGCCGAGGACCCTCCAGCGCGGCTGGGCGAGTGGCTGACTAAGGCCGGCGTGGAACTGGACGTCCGCGAGATGTTCGCCGGCGCGGCATTGCCCACCGATCTCACCGGGCACAGCGGGCTGCTCGTGCTCGGTGGCGCCATGAGTGCCGGCGACGACGACATAGCGCCGTGGCTGCCCGCGGTGCGCGAGCTCCTGCGTGCCGCCGTGCGCGACGAGGTGCCGACGCTCGGAATCTGCCTCGGCGCCCAACTGCTCGCCGTCGCCACCGGCGGCGAGGTCATCGTCGGCCCGGAAGGCCCGGAGCTCGGCGCGCGGTTGATCGCCAAGCGGGCCGCTTCGGCCACCGACGCGCTGTTCCGGGACCTACCGATCACGCCAGACGTGATCCAGTGGCATTTCGACGTGGTCAGCCGGATTCCGCCCGGGGCCGTGCTGCTGGCCACGTCGCCCGTCTACGAGGTGCAGGCGTACCGGGTCGGCCGGGTGTGCTGGGCGCTCCAACCGCACATCGAGACCACGCCGGAGATCGTCCGGCACTGGGCGGCCTCGGATCGCGACCGCGTCGACGTCGACCTCGACGCGCTCCTGCTCCGAACCGACGCCGTCCACGCCGACATCGAGGAGACCTGGCAGCCTTTCGCAGCGCGATTTGCCGATGTGCTGCGGGACCCGGCGTCGGTCCGGGCCGTGCGGTCGCCGACGGTCAGCACCGCGGCCCCCGTGGACGATCCGGCCGCGATCCGGGCCGCGCTCGCCGCCGACATGCAGGCGGCGCGGCACGGCAGCGTCCTGCCTCTGCCCACCCGCCGTGACGTCGACTGACCCATGACGAAGAGCGCCTCGCCGGAACGGGTCGCCTTGCGGCTGTCCCGACTGGGTTTCGCCGAACCTGTCGTGGCGGGCCAGCTGCTCAGCAGCGAGAACCTGGGTCTGTGGGACCCGGCGGCGAACACCCCGCCAGACAACGCCGCTGCGGTCACGGTCGCGGCCCTCGGCCGGGCTGCCGACCCGGACGCGGCGTTGCGCTCGCTGGCGGCGGTCCTGGCCGGGGCTGCCGACGCTGAGGACCTGCGCGCGCACCTGCGCGAGGACGCCCAGGTGCGCAACCGGCTCGTCGCCGTCCTGGGTGCCTCGCGGACGCTCGCCGACGACCTAGCGCGGGAGCCGGACAGCTGGCGGGTGCTGGCCGGGAGATGGGACCATGGGCTGGACGCGGCCGCTACCCGGCTGCACACCGCGATCGGGGCCGACGCCGCCGACCCCGTCCGTGGTCGCCGCGGTGCGCCGGCGTCCGTCGCCGATGCTGGGCCGCAGCTGCACCGGGCCTACCGGCGTGAGCTGCTCGCCATCGCGGCTCGAGACCTGGCCGGCGAGCTGTCCGTCGACGCGGCCATGAACGCCCTTTCCGATCTGGCCGCGGCCACGCTCCAGGCGGCTTTGGCCGTGGCCGCTCAGGAGACCACCTCCACGGCGGACTTCGCGCTCGCAGTGATCGGCATGGGCAAGGCGGGCGGTGCCGAGCTCAACTATGTCTCCGACGTGGACGTGCTGTTCGTGGCCGAACCGATCGGCGAAACGTCGGAGGTGGATGCGTTGCGCGCGGCGGCGGCTTTGGCCGCAGCGATGATGCGGGTATGCCGAGCCGTGGCCTGGGAGGTCGACGCCGCGCTGCGGCCGGAGGGCAAGGCGGGTCCGTTGGTCCGGACGCTCGCTAGCCATCAGGCCTACTACCGCCGGTGGGCCGCGACCTGGGAATTCCAGGCCCTGCTCAAGGCACGTCCGATCGCGGGTGACCTGGCGCTGGCCGCGCGTTACACGGACGCGGTCGAACCGATGGTCTGGACGGCCGGCGAGCGTGCTGACTTCGTCGATGACGTGCGCAAGATGCGCCGCCGGGTCGTGGAGCGCATCCCGGCCGAAACACGCGACCGCGAGATCAAGCTCGGCCCCGGCGGCCTGCGCGACGTGGAGTTCGCCGTGCAGCTGCTCCAGCTCGTGCACGGCCGTGGCGACCCGAGCCTCCGGCTCAAGGGCACCCTGCCCGCCTTGGACGCGCTGCGGGACGGCGGCTACGTCGGCCGGGACGACGCGGTGAGCCTGGCCGACGCCTACCGCTTCCTGCGCAGCACCGAGCACCGTCTCCAGCTGTATCAGCTGCGCCGCACCCACCTGGTGCCCGAGCCTGGACCGGCCCGGCAGCTGCTGGCCCGCGCGATGGGCTACCGGCCCGATTCGCGGGGCAACTCCCAGGCGGTCTGGGAGGCGGAGTGGGCGCTGCATGGCCGTGAGGTGCGTCGTCTGCATCAGAAGCTGTTCTACCGGCCGTTGCTGGAGGCGGTGGCGCGGGTGCCGGCAGCGGAGCTGCGGCTGACCGAGGCCGAGGCCGAGCGCCGGCTCGCGGCGCTGGGGTTCGCGCGGCCGCACGCCGCGCTGGGGCACATCCAGGCCCTCACCGCCGGGCTCTCGCGGCGCTCGGCCATCCAACGGACACTGCTTCCGGTGATGTTGGAGGCGTTCTCCGACGCCGCCGACCCGGACGCGGGCCTGCTCGCCTACAGGCAGGTCTCCGACGCGCTCGGCAACACGCACTGGTACCTGCGCACCCTGCGCGACGAGGGCAACGTCGCGCAACGTCTCGCCTACCTGCTCGGGACCAGCCGGTACGTCGCGGCCCGGCTGATCGCTGTGCCCGACTCGCTGAGGATGCTGGCCGACGACGAGCAGTTGCGGCTGCGCAGCGCCGCCGAACTGGCCGCGGTGATGGGGGAGACCGCGCACCGACAAGAGGACGCCGTGGCCGCGGTCGCCGCCATCCGCTCGGTGCGCCGGGCCGAGCTGCTGCGCATCGGCTGCGCCGACCTGCTGGCCCTGGCCCACCCGAGCGACGTGGCCACCGCCCTGACCGCGACCATGGACGCCACGCTCCAGGTGGCCCTGGACGTGGCCATGGGCGCCGTAGCCACCGACCGCGGCCTGGACCGGCTCCCGATCGAGTTCGCGGTCATCGCGATGGGACGGCTCGGCGGGGCCGAGCTCGGGTACGGCTCCGACGCCGACGTGCTCTTCGTCCATCAGCCGGACCCGACCGTCTCCGAGACGGAGGCGAGCGGGCTGGCCAACGAGGTGGCCGAGCGGCTCCGGACGCTGCTCGCCGCGCCCAGCCCAGACCCGCCGGTGCAGGTGGACGCCGGGCTTCGTCCGGAGGGCCGCAACGGTCCTTTGGCCCGGTCGGTGGACTCCTATGCGGGCTACTACGAGCGGTGGTCCTCGGTATGGGAGGCGCAAGCACTCCTGCGCGCCCGTCCGGTGGCCGGCTCGGCGGAACTCGGCAACGCGTTCGTCAAGCTGATCGACCCGCTGCGTTACCCGCGGGGCGGCATCTCCGCCGCCGACGTCCGCGAGATCCGCCGCCTGAAGGGTCGCATCGACGCCGAACGCCTCCCGCACGGTGCCGACCCCGCCACCCACACCAAGTTGGGTCGAGGCGGGCTCGGTGACGTCGAATGGACGGTGCAGCTTCTCCAGCTGCAGCACGGCTGGCGCAACCCGTCGCTACGTACGACGGAGACGATCCGGGCACTGCATGCCGCGCGCGACGTCGCCCTGATCGATCCGGCGACCGCCGACGCGCTACAGAGCGGGTGGCAGATGGCGGCCCGGACCCGCAACGCCATCGTCCTCGTCCTGGGCAAGGCCGAAGACCAACTGCCGTCCTCGGGACCCGCGCTGGTCGGCATCGGCCGAGCGCTGGGGTACCCGGCATCGTTCGACCCTGGACAGCTCGTCGACGACTACCGCCGGGCCGGTCGACGTTCGCGGCGCGCGGTGGAGCGGGTCTTCTACGGCACGGATTCGACGGCGTCAGGCGCTTCGACGTAGGCGCCGTGCCCGGACAGCAGCCACTGGATCCCGAAGCCGATCGCCAGCACCAGGGCACCGCCCACGGCGTCCAGCACGAAGTGGTTGGCCGTCCCGACGATCACCATCAGCGTGCCTATTGGATACAGCAGGCCGAGGATGCGCAACCACGTCACGCGGCTGACCACGAAGATCGTGATGCCGCACCACAGAGCCCACGAGATGTGCAGGCTGGGCATCGCGGCGAATTGGTTGGACCGTTCGGCCAGCTTCGGATCGGCCAGTGAACCCCAGGTGTGGAACTTGACCAGGGTGTCGACGTAGCCGTACTGCGGCAGCAGCCGCGGCGGAGCGAGCGGGAAGGTGTAAAAGCCCACCAGCGCGACGATCGTCGTCGCGAAGAGCACCGTCCGCACGCCGCGGTAAATGCGCTTGTGCGCCACGAACAGCCAGACGAGCACCGCGATCGTCACGACGAAGTGCAGCGTGGCGTAGTAGTAGTCCATCACCTGCGCGAGCGCCTCGCGCGCGGCCACCCACTGGTTGACCGAGAGCTCAAAGTTGAGGTGCAGCCAGTCGGTCAGGTGCTGCACGGCCCGGCCGTGCCGCTCGGCGATGGTGGCCTGCTCAGGGACGGCGTTGCGGACCAGGCCGTAGAGCCAGTACCCGAACAGCGTCAGTGCGACCTCCTGCCACCACTGCGGCGGGCGGTAGCGCGTCAGCCGCTGAGGGAGCAGCCCGGCAAAGCGGGCCTCCTCAACGACTGGTTCGCGGGTCAGCACGGTCATCCGAGCCATCTTATGGTTCAGCAACACCGCTTTCAGCCCGGTTTGGCTGAGAGATAGCGCGGTGTGTCCGGTATCACCAGGCCGGCCTCAGTCGAACAGCGCGGGCTGGGTGTCGGGCAGGTCGGCGCCTTCGATCGTGAGCATGCGGCGTTTGGTGGTGGCGCCGCCCGGGGCGGAGAACCCGCCCAGTCGTCCGCCGGCGGCGACCACGCGGTGGCAAGGCACGACGATAGGCACCGGGTTGTGGCCCATGGCCTGACCGACGGCCTGGGCCGCGCCGGGAGCGCCCACTGCCTCAGCGACCTGGCCGTAGGTCATGGCGTGGCCCGGGGGAATCGTCCGCACAAACTCGTACACCTGCCGTGGGAACGGCGCCAGGCCGGACAGATCGACTTCGACGTCGCGCAAGTCGTCCGATTCACCTTGAAGCAGCGCCGTCATCCGGCGGACGGCCCGCGCCACTGCGGGCGCGGGTTGCGCCTCGACGGCGTCGGGGTGGTGCCGACGCACGCGGGAACGGGTGCGGTCTGGCGCGGCATGCGGCAGCTCCACGGCGACGATGACGTCGTCGCGCCAGACCACCGCGGCGGTGCCGAGGACCGTCTCGAACAAGGCAAAGCCGAGCATGACAGCGAGGCTATCGGCCACCTCTGACGAGCCGCATTGCACAATCCGGGTCCGGTCATCGCGTCACTCCGGCACCGTCTTCGAGCCCGTTTGGGCCCACGTGCAGAATCGTCCCCCACGGATGGTTCGGGAACCAACGTGCGCGGTCACGATATTGGCGCCTGCCGAGCATTCGCACCGCCGGCCGAAACAACCAGCCTAGGGAGACTCAGAATGACCGAAGGAACGCCCGTCCTCGACGTACTCACCGCGATGACCGCCGTGTCCGTCGCTGGCGCCGAGCTCGAGCCGCGCGAACTGATGCTGGTCCGGCTTGCCGCCTTGACCGCTGTCGGGGCGCCGCCGGCCTCTTACCTGCTCAATGCCGGCACGGCCGCCGACGTCGGGATCACTCTCGAGGATGTTCAGAGCGTTCTGAT
>DATAEG010000048.1:0-18320 GCA_036258135.1 Jatrophihabitantaceae bacterium
ATCGTGGAGCTCTACTCCAAGAACTGAGAACCATCCCAAGCGGGCGTCATATAGCGGGCGCCCACTACCCGAAGGAGTAACACCTGTGCTGATCGTTCAGCGCCCAGTGCTGTCCGAGGAACCGACCTCTGACAGCCGCAGTCGGTTCATCATCGAGCCGCTCGAGCCCGGCTTCGGCTACACGCTGGGCAACTCTCTGCGCCGGACCCTGCTGTCCTCGATCCCCGGCGCCGCCGTCACCAGCATCCGCATCGACGGCGTGCTGCACGAGTTCACCACCGTCGAAGGCGTGAAGGAAGACGTCACCGACATCATCCTCAACCTCAAGGAGCTGGTGGTCAGCTCCGAGAGCGAGGAGCCGGTGGTCATGTACCTGCGCAAGCAGGGCCCGGGTGAGGTGACCGCCGCCGACATCGCGCCGCCCGCCGGTGTGACGGTGCACAACCCCGACCTGAAGATCGCGACGATCAACAAGAAGGGCCGGCTCGAGATCGAACTGGTCGTCGAGCGTGGCCGTGGCTACGTGACCGCGGCGCAGAACAAGCAGCCTGGCCAGGAGATCGGCCGCATTCCGGTCGACTCCATCTACTCGCCGGTGCTGAAAGTCACCTACGCCGTCGAGGCCACCCGCGTCGAGCAGCGCACCGACTTCGACCGGCTCATCGTCGACGTCGAGACCAAGTCCTCGATCAGCCCGCGCGATGCCGTGGCCAGCGCCGGACACACTCTCGTGGAGCTCTTCGGGCTCTTCCGCGAGCTCAACGAGCAGGCCGAGGGCATCGACGTCGGCCCGTCGCCGGCGGAGGTCGCCGACATCGCCGCGTTCGCCATGCCGATCGAGGAGCTGGACCTCACCGTCCGTTCCTACAACTGCCTGAAGCGCGAGGGCATCCACACGGTCGGTGAGCTCGTCGGGCGCAGCGAGGCGGACCTGCTGGACATCCGCAACTTCGGGTCGAAGTCCATCGACGAGGTAAAGATCAAGCTTGCCGGTCTCGGCCTGGCGCTGAAGGACAGCCCACCCGGATTCGACCTGTCGGCGGCCGTCGACAGCTACGGCGAGGACTATGACGGCGGCGAGGACTACGCCGAGACCGAAGAACTCTGAGGCACCCCACGAAGTTCTCGCACAGAACGCGACAACTTCGCGGGGACCCCGCCCACGTTCTCCAAAGAGATTCGTATTAGGAGCAGTCAATGCCTACGCCCACCAAGGGCCGTCGCCTCGGCGGCAGTCCGGCGCACGAGCGGCTCATGTTGGCCAACCTCGCCACTGCGCTGTTCGAGCACGACCGGATCAAGACGACCCAGGCCAAGGCCAAGCGGCTGCGGCCGCTGGCCGAGCGGCTGATCACCTTTGCCAAGAAGGGCGATCTGCACAGTCGTCGGCACGTGATGACGGTCATCCGCGATAAGGACGTCGTGCACAAGCTCTTCGCCGAGATCGGCCCGAACTTCGCTGAGCGCGACGGCGGCTACACCCGCATCGTCAAGATCGGGCCCCGCAAGGGCGACAACGCCCCGATGGCCGTGATCGAGCTCGTCGAGACGCGTACCGCCGGATCGTCGGTCGTCAGGGAGGCCGAGCGAGCCCGCGGGACGAAGTCGGCGCCGCGCAAGGCGGCGCGGGGACGCACGAGGGAGATCGCCGAGGACGCGAAGTCAGAGTCAGCGACCGCCGCGGCGGTGGCCGCCGACGCCGATGTTGACGACGAGGGCAACGAGCCCGAGGACGGTCTGGCCGCCGTGGGTCCGGCTAACGATGACGACGCGGACGAGGACACCGAGGCCGAAGGACCGGCCGACAAGTCCTGATCGACACCATGCTCGAACCGGGTGGATCCACACCCCGCGAAACCGCTCCGCAAAGAGCGCTCCGCGCTTTCGTGGGTGCCCCGATGAGTGCTGTCGCCGCTGGCGACGGCGGGCTCACCCGTCTTCGCCTGGACCTCGCCTACGACGGCACCGCCTTTTCCGGCTGGGCCCGTCAACCGGGTCAGCGCACCGTGGCCGGCGTTGTCGAAGCCGCGCTGTGCACCGTGCTCCGGCTCGACACCGCACCGCTGACGGTGGCCGGACGAACCGACGCCGGCGTACACGCCCGCGGTCAGGTGGCCCACGTCGACGTGCCGGGCCAGGCGTGGACGGCAGTCCGGGAGTCGCTGGCGCGCCGGCTCGCCGGAGTCCTGCCCGAGGACGTGGTCGTCCACGCCGTAGCCGAATCGCCCGCCGGCTTCGACGCGCGATTCGGCGCGCTCTGGCGCCGATACCGATACCGCGTGGCCGACGACCTTTCCGCGCGTGATCCGCTGCGTCGGGTCGACACGTTGTGGTGGCCGCGGCCGCTCGACGTCGAGGCCATCGCCGAGGCGGCGGCCGGGCTGGTGGGCGAGCACGACTTCGTGGCCTTCTGCCGCCGTCGCGAGGGCGCCGGCACCGTCCGGACGCTGCATGAGGTCGAGGTGCTCCGCGACGACGTCGTCACGTTCACCTTGCGGGCGGACGCCTTCTGCCACTCGATGGTGCGTTCGGTCGTCGGTGCACTCATCGCCGTAGGGGAAGGGCGTCGCGACGCGTCGTGGCTCGCCGGGCTGCTGGCCGCGGACGCCCGGGTCGACGAGATCGGCGTCATGCCGCCGCACGGGCTGACCCTGCTCGAGGTGGGCTACCCACCCGACGACCAGCTCGCCGACCGTGTCCAGGTCACCCGGGCCAAACGTCACCCAGTGACACTGCCGGAATGAGCGCAGCGACGATGCGTGGCGTCTACCTGCCGGGTGGGCGACGCACCATCCTGCGCGACGTGCCCGTGCCCGAGCCCGGCCCGGGGCAAGTGCTGCTCGCGGTGGGCGCGTCGACCATTTGCGGCAGCGATGTGCGCGCCATCTATCGCGAGCATCTCGGCACCGGTGCGGAGGCCTACCAGGACGTCATCGCCGGACACGAGCCCGCCGGTGTGGTGACCGCGCTCGGCCCAGGCACTCGTCGGCTGGCGGTCGGCGACCGCGTCGCCGTCTACCACATAAGTGGCTGCGGTCAGTGCGCCGAGTGTCGCCGCGGCTACTTCATCAGCTGCGTGTCGCCTGACCGGGCCGCGTACGGCTGGCAACGCGACGGCGGCCACGCCGACTACCTGCTGGCCGAGGAGGCCACCTGTGTGCGCCTCCCCGACGAGCTCACGTTCGTCGACGGCGCGTGCATCGCATGCGGTTTCAGCACCGCCTACGAAGCGCTGCGCCGGTTGGATGCCAGCGGCGCGGACAGCCTGCTCGTGACCGGGCTCGGCCCGGTGGGCCTGGCCGCCGGTCTGCTGGCCAAGAAGCTCGGCGTCGCGCCGGTGTACGGTGCCGACCCGGCGGGCGAGCGCGCTCGGCTGGCCCTCGAGCTCGGCGCCGTGGACGACGTCGTTGCGCCCGGCACTGCCCCGGCCCTCGGCGTGACTTGCGCCGTCGACTGTTCCGGCTCGGTGCCCGGCCGGCGCACTGCGTTGCAATCGCTGGCGCGATGGGGCCGGCTCGCCTTTGTCGGCGAAGGCGGCGAGATGAGCTTCGACGTCAGCCACGACGTCATCCATCGTCAGCTCACGCTGGTCGGTTCGTGGGTGAGCAGCGTCGGGCGGATGGCAGAGCTGGTCGACCGGCTGGTGGTCTGGGGGCTGCACCCGGAAGTCGTCGTGACACACCGGTTCGGCCTCGAGGACGCGGCAGAGGCCTACCGGCTCGTCGACGCGGGACGGGTCGGCAAAGTCGCCCTTTTGCCCGGATAGCCGTGGGTGTAGCTTCATGTCGCCTGGCGTGGTCAACCTCCCCCAACTCGTTCGAGTCGAGGGAGTCGTCATGAGGATGCACGGCAAGGCCGCCACCATGCTGGCGACCGTGGCGCTGACTGTGGTCGCGCTGACTGGTGTGGCATCCGCCTCGCCGCCGCCGGCCAACAGCCCCTGGCTCCAATCGAACTACAACGCCGCGAAGAGCCGGGCCAATCTCTCCGAGACGACCCTGACCACGAGCACGATCAGCGGTGTCGCGCTGCGTCGCAGCATCACCGCGGCGCCCAACCCCGACTCGCAATGCGCCGGCTTCGAGGGCGTCGTGACGCCGATCGTTTCCGACGGCTTCGCCTTCGGGGTGTTCAACGGCTACCTCCAGAAAGTCAACGTCGCCAACGGCGCGGTGGTATGGCGGATCGCTCCAGACACCACCTTCAGCACCAGGTTCCGTTCCATTGCCGTCTCCGGGAGTCTCGTGCTGCTCAGTGGCGTCGGATGCGACTCAGTGAGCGACCCCAACGGTTTCATCGCCGCTTATCAGGTGAGCAACGGCACGCTCGTCTGGAGCGGCACCACCCCGCCGGTGAATCCGCTGTTCGACATGGTGGTGGTCAGTGGCTTCGCCGTCGTCACCGGCGAGACGATCGGCAGCGGCGCGGCGATCGCCGTCGTCTCGGTCTCGACCGGCGCGGTGGCGTGGAGCGACAACACCGACGCGTGCACCGTCCCGGTGCAGGCGGTAGTGGTGGGCGGCCTGGTCGTCTACAACTTCTGCGACTTCAGCGGCAACAACTTCCTGCGCGGCGCAGCGCTGAGCACCGGCGCAACGGTGTGGACGAAGTCTGGCGCCTGGCAGCCCCTGGCCGGTGACCGAGCGACCAGCGTCGGCCATCATGTCTACGCGACGGACACGAGTACCGGAAAGATCTACGACCTCAACCCGGCCAACGGCGTGAGCCGCACCCGAGTAGCTGGTGCGAAGGCTGTCCTGGCGGTGGACGGCTCGCGGATCTATACCACATGCGGCTCGGCGACCGGCCAGGTGTGCGGCTACGCGCTCTCCACCGGATTGCGGCAGTGGAACGTCACGACCGGGGCCGCAGTCTCATTGGCTGCCTTCGCCGGCGGCGTGCTGTATCTCAGCAACGGCAAGGCACTCAGGGCCAGCAGCGGCGCGACGCTCAAGACACTATGGTCGGGCCAGGCGACCAGTCTGGTGGTCGGTGACGGGCGGATCTGTGCCGTCGTCAACGCTCAGAAGCTGAACGTGTACGGGTTGTCGAACGCCTGACTCGCTCTCAGAACACCGCGCCCGGGTTGAGGATGCCGGCCGGGTCGAGGGCGGCCTTCACCCGCTTGTTCAGGGCCAGCAGGTCGGGCCCGAGGTAAGCCGGCAGCCAGGCTTTCTTGAGCCGGCCGACGCCGTGTTCGCCGGTGATCGTTCCGCCGAGTTCTGTGGCCAGGTCCATGATCTCGCCGAACGCCACGCGCGCCCGGCGCACGGACTCGGCGTTGTCGGCGTCGTAGACGACGAGCGGGTGGGTGTTGCCGTCCCCGGCATGCGCCACCGTGGCCACCATGATGTCGTTGCGTTCGGCCACGGCCTGAAGGCCACGGACTAACTGCGGCAGGACCGGGATCGGGACGCCGACGTCCTCGAGGAAGAGGTCGCCCTTCTTCTCCAGAGCCAGGAACGCCGACCGGCGGGCCACCGTGAACGCCTCGCCCTCGGCGGGATCGTTCGTACTGAAGGCCTCGTCAGCGCCGGCCGCGGTAACGGCCGCCTCCATAACGGCGACTTCGGCCGCAGCGGCCGCGCCCGGGGCGTCGGACTGCGCAAGTAGCAGCGCGCCGGCCTCGCGATCCAGCCCCATCGAGAACATGTCCTCGACGGCATTGATCGAAGTGCGGTCCATCAGCTCCAGCATCGACGGGCGCAACGTGGCCGTGATGGCGACTACGGCCTCGGCGGCAGCCTCGAATGTGCCGAACGAGGCCACCAACGTGCTGGCCGGAGGCCGCGCGGGCAGCAGGCGCAGCAGCACCTCGGTGATAACGCCGAGTGTGCCCTCGCTGCCGACGAACAGCTTCATGAGCGAGAGCCCGGCAACGTCCTTGATGCGTGGGCCACCCATCCGGACGACGGTGCCGTCGGCCAGCACGACCTCCAGCCCGAGCACGTAGTCGGTGGTCACGCCGTACTTCACGCAGCACAGCCCACCCGCGTTGGTGGCGATGTTGCCGCCGATGGAGCACATCTCGAACGACGAAGGGTCGGGCGGGTACCACAGGCCCTCTGCGGCGGCGGCCGCCTTGACCTCGGCGTTCAGCGCCCCGGGCTGCGCCAGGACGGTGCGGGTGGGCACGTCGACGGTCACCGTGCGCATGCGTTCGAGGCTAAGCACGATGCCGCCCTCAACCGCGCTCGACCCACCGGACAGTCCGCTGCCGGCACCGCGCGGGACGACCGGCACTCGGTGCGTGGAGGCCCAGTGCATCGTGGCGACCACGTCGGCGGTGGTGTTGGCGCGGACCACAGCTGCGGGCATACCGGCATCAGGGTCGCGAGCCCAGTCCTGCCGGTAGGATGCGAGGATGTCCGGATCGCTGACGACGCTGCCGGCCGGCAGCGCCGCGACGAGATCGGACAGCACGTCGGTCGTGGCCGTCATGACCCCATCATGACCCAATTCCCGGCGCGGGGCGCTCAAAAGGAGTTCACCGGACTGGCGCCGTGCCGCAGACTGTTACGTCGTGGGTTTCGTCGACGTCTCCGGCGTGGAGTACCAGCTCGCCAACGGCCGGATCTTGCTGCACGACGTGAGCTTCCGCGTCGGCGAGGGCGCCCGCGCCGCCCTGGTGGGCTCGAACGGCGCCGGCAAGACGACCCTGCTGCGCCTGATCGCGGGCGACGTGCCGGTTTCGACGGGCGCGATCTCGCGCTCCGGCGGCCTGGGGGTGATGCGTCAGTTCATCGGGTCGGTGCGCGACGGCACCACCGTCGAACGGCTCCTGCTCGACCTGTCGCCGAAGCCGCTGCAGACGGCCTGGCAGCAGTTGCACGACGCCGAAGTGGTGATGATGGATCGTGACGACGAAGCCGCACAAATGCGTTACGCCGAGGCGCTGGCGACCTGGGGGGACGCGGGCGGCTACGACGCCGAGGTGCGCTGGGACACTGTCACGGTGGCGGCCCTCGGCGCCAGCTACGACCGCTGGAAGCACCGGGAGATCGGGACGTTGTCCGGCGGCGAGCAAAAGCGGCTGGCCCTCGAAGCGCTCCTGCAGGGCCCGGACGAGGTGCTGCTGCTGGACGAGCCGGACAACTACCTGGACGTGCCCGGCAAACGGTGGCTGGAGTCCAGGCTCCTGAGCACCCAGAAGACGGTGCTGTTCGTCAGCCACGACCGAGAGCTGCTCGACCGTGTGGCCGACCGGGTCATCACGGTCGAGGGCGGCACCACCTGGGTGCACGGCGGCGGCTTCGCGTCCTACCACGACGCGCGCCGGGCCCGGCACGAGCGGATGGCTGAAGTCCGGCGTCGATGGGACGAGGAGCACGCCCGGCTGAAAGAACTCGTGCGCACGTTGCAGCAGCAGGCCAAGGTGAGCCCGGACATGGCGTCGCGGTACCGCGCGATGTGCACCCGGCTGGAGAAGTTCGAGGCCGCCGGTGCCCCGCCGGAACGGCCGAAGGAGGAGCAGGTCCGCATGCGGCTGCGGGGCGGGCGTACCGGCGTCCGCGCGGTGACTTGTCAGAACCTCGAACTGACCGGGCTGATGCGCCCGTTCGACGTAGAGATCTTCTACGGCGAACGGGTGGCCACCTTGGGGTCGAACGGAGCGGGCAAGTCGTTCTTCCTCCGGCTGCTGGCCGGCGAGGACGTGGCGCATAAGGGCACCGCCAAGCTGGGCGCGCGGGTCGTCGCGGGGATGTTCGCGCAGACACACGTCCATCCGGACTGGGCCGGGCAGACCCTCGTCGAGCTGCTGTGGGCCGGCGCGGAAGACCGGCCCAGCCTCGACCGGGGCGCGGCCATGAGCGGGCTGCGTCGGTACGGCCTTCAGGAGCAGGGCGACCAGCGGTTCGGGACATTGTCCGGCGGACAGCAGGCCCGGTTCCAGATCCTGCTGCTGGAGCTCGCCGGCGCGACGCTACTGCTCTTGGACGAGCCGACCGACAACCTCGACCTGACCAGCGCCGAGGCCCTCGAGGAGGCGCTCGACGCCTACGAAGGCACCGTCATCGCGGTGACGCACGACCGCTGGTTCGCGCGCTCGTTCGATCGGTTCCTCGTGTTCGGTGAGGACGGCCACGTGACCGAGTCGGCGGAGCCGGTGTGGGACGTCGGACGAGTCGAGCGGGTGCGTTAGGGCTCAGCTCAGGCACACCGGCGGGAGGTGGAAGTCCCGCAGCACCTCCAGTTCTGGAGGCAGGCCGCTCGCTCCGCCGGCTATCGTGTCGGGTCGCGCGGCGAGCAGAACACGGCCTGGTCGAGATACGCCGGCAGGGCCTCCTCGCCGAAGGTCACCGGGGTCGGATGGTCCGCGCCGAGCAGATCGTCGAAGGACGGCGGCGTCGGTGCCGGCACGTCATGGTGCTGCCAGAGGCCGCTGGAGGGGTCGTACCGGTAGTCCTGGGCGTGGCCTCGCGTCATCAGGTCCTCGCAGCTGCCCAGGTACACCCGCGCCTGGGCCACCGCCCCTGCGCGAACGCCAGCAGCAGGGAGGTCTTGCCGATACCGGCCTCGCCGGAGACGAGCACGGTCGCGCCGCGGCCCGTCCGGGCGGCCTCTAGGGCCGTGGACAGGGTCGCGAGCTCGGTCTCCCGTTCACGCAGTTGCATCGCAGCGTCAGCACAACAGGACGGCGCGGGCCGGTCAACGGCTGGACACTTGGCGCCCACACGGGGCCTGCCGGTACAGTGGTCGGTCGGCGTGCGACGTCCGTCGTGCGTCCCGGCCATGTCCCAGGGTCATCGGACCGTGGGAGCGATGCCCAGGGCATCGTGAAGACCGATTGGACAGTACCCACCGTGCCCACCTACAACCCGAAGCCGGGCGAGATCACCCGTGCCTGGCATGTCATCGACGCCAGTGATGTGGTGCTCGGCCGCCTCGCCAGCCAAGCCGCCACTCTGCTGCGCGGCAAGCACAAGCCGCAGTTCGCCCCGCACGTGGACGTCGGCGACTTCGTGGTGATCGTCAACGCCGAGAAGGTCGCCGTGCACCCGAGCAAGCGCGACGAACCGCGGTACCGCCACTCCGGTTACCCCGGCGGGCTGACCAAGCGCACCGTTGGTCAGCTGCTGGAGTCGCGGCCCACCCGGGTTGTCGAGCTCGCGGTGCGCGGCATGCTGCCGAAGAACAGCATCGGCCGCAAGCAGCTCAAGAAGCTCAAGGTCTACGCCGGGCCGGACCATCCGCACCGCGCTCAGCAGCCCAAGCCGTTCAAGATCGACCAGGTCGTGCAGGGAGCCACCAAGTGAGCGCGCCGCAAAGGAGCAACGTGACCGAGAACGCCAGCACCGCACCGGTTGTCGGACGGCGCAAGGAGGCAGTCGTGCGGGTGCGCCTCATGCCCGGCGACGGGACCTTCACGCTGAACGGCCGCAGCCTGGACGCCTACTTCCCGAACAAGGTGCACCAGCAGCTCATCCGTGAGCCGTTCGTCGCCCTTGAGCGGGACGGGCAGTACGACGTCGTCGCTTCGTTGAGCGGTGGCGGGGTCACCGGTCAGGCGGGTGCGCTCCGACTGGCCATCGCCCGCGCCTTGATCGACCTGAACGCCGAGGACCGCCCGACGCTGAAGAAGGCCGGCTTCCTGACCCGCGACCCGCGGGTGAAGGAGCGCAAGAAGTACGGGCTGAAGAAGGCCCGCAAGGCCCCGCAGTACTCGAAGCGCTGATCCGCGGCACGTGTCCGCGGGAGGAGCGATATTCGGCACCGACGGTGTGCGGGGGCTGGCCAACGACGACCTGACGCCTGAGCTGGCGTTGGCAGTCGCATCGGCGGCCGCCAGAGTGATCATCGACGCGGACCACTCGCACCGGCCGGTGGCTGTCGTGGGACGTGACCCGCGTGCCTCCGGCGAGATGCTCGAGGCCGCCGTCATCGCCGGACTGGCCAGTACCGGCGTCGACGTCCTGCGCGTGGGTGTGCTTCCTACGCCGGCGGTCGCGTACCTCACCGCGAACCTCGCGGCCGACGTCGGCGTGATGCTCTCCGCCAGCCACAACCCCATGCCCGACAACGGGATCAAGCTCTTCGCCCGCGGTGGGCACAAGCTTCCGGACGAGGTCGAGAACGCGATCGAGGCGGACCTGGCTCGAGCCCAGCACCAACTGCGTCCGACTGGAGCGGGTGTGGGCCGGGTCCGCGACGTCGCAGACGGAGCCGATCGCTACCTGGCCCACCTGCTGGAGTCCGAGCCCACGTACTTGGGCGGGCTTCGGGTGGTGGTCGACTGCGCCAACGGGGCGGCGTCCGCGGCGGCCCCGCGGCTCTACGCCAGGGCCGGCGCAGACGTCGTGGCCATCTCGGCCGAGCCCGACGGCCTGAACATCAACGAAGGCTGCGGTTCGACACACATGGGCAAGCTCGTGCGAGCGGTGCTGGACACTGGTGCCGACCTCGGCATCGCCCACGACGGCGACGCGGACCGTTGCCTGGCCGTCGACGCCGACGGCTCCCTGGTGGACGGGGACCAGATCATGGCCATGTCGGCACTGCGCCTGCGTGCCGCAGGTGCCCTTGCGCAGGACACCGTCGTGGCCACTGTGATGAGCAACCTCGGTTTCCATCACGCCATGCGCGACGCGGGCATCCGCGTCGTCCAGACCGCGGTGGGGGACCGGCATGTGCTCGAGGAGCTGATCGAGCGCGGGCTGAGCCTCGGCGGTGAGCAGAGCGGTCACGTCATCTTCACCGCCTCCGCGACGACGGGTGACGGTCTGCTCACCGCGCTGCACGTCATGGCCGCTATGGCGGAGTCAGGTGCGCCGCTTGCTGAGCTGGCTTCGGTGGTGACCCGCTTGCCGCAGGTGCTGATCAACGTTCCGGTCGGCGACCGGAACGCCGTGGCGGCGTCCCACGAGGTCGGCGAGGCCGTCGCGGACGTCGCGCGTGTCCTGGGCGACACCGGTCGCATACTGCTCCGGCCTTCGGGCACCGAGCAGCTCGTGCGCGTGATGGTCGAGGCCGAGGGTGAGGACCAGGCGCGCGAGCTGGCCGAACGGGTGGCGAAGACGGTCGCCGCGGCCAGCTGAGCCCTGCTGAGGCGGCGGAATGACCCGGCATGCTGAGCCTGCCGGCGACTGGATCCGGGACAGCTGGGTCGTCGACGACGGCAGCACGTTCCGTCCCTACTTCCTGCGTGCGCCGCGGGCCCTAGTCGATCCGGACCGCCGTCACCACCACGCCCAGATCGGGCACGCCACGTCGACGGATCTGCGCGAGTGGACCGACCGTGGCGTCGTGCTTGGCCCCACCCCGGGCAGCTGGGACGACGTTGCGGTGTGGAGCGGATCGGTGGTACACGGCGTCTGGCGCATGTACTACACCGCGATCAACACGCGCGGTCACGAGCTGAAGGACCAGCGGGTGGTCATCGCGTCCGGCCTCGGTCAGGTACGGCTGGGATTTGCCGCGGTTGTCGTATTCCCGTTGGCGGCAGCGGCGATCGTTCCGGTCCATGCGGAATCGACGGTTACTCTGGGCGGGCTATGTGTGGAATCGTTGGGTACGTCGGCGAGCAAGACGCCGTTGACGTCATAGTCGAGGGCCTGCGCCGCCTCGAGTACCGCGGGTACGACTCCGCAGGCGTGGCCATCGTCGATGGTGCGCTTCAGGTCAGCAAGAAGGCCGGCCGCCTCGAGAACCTGGACAAGGAGCTGTCCCGGCATCCAGTCGCGGGTCGGACCGGCATCGGCCACACCCGATGGGCAACACATGGGGCTCCCAGCGACGAGAATGCCCACCCCCACACGGACGCCGCCGGACGCGTCGCGCTCGTACACAACGGCATCGTCGAGAACCACGCGCAGCTCCGCGCCGAACTCGAGTCCGCCGGCGTGGAGATGGTGAGCGAGACCGACACGGAGGTCGTGGCGCATCTGGTGGGCCGGCATCTTGCGGCCGATCCCGAGGCCACAGTCACCGACGCTCTGCGCGAGACAAGCCTGCGTCTGGTCGGGTCGTTCACGCTGGTGGCGGTCGACCGCGACGACCCGCAGCGGGTGGCCGCGTGCCGGCGCAACTCGCCGCTGGTGGTCGGCATCGGCACCGGCGAGATGTTCCTGGGCAGCGACGTGGCGGCGTTCATCTCGCACACGCGAGACGCGGTCGAGCTGGGCCAGGACCAGGTGGTGGAGATCACCCGCGACGGTTACTCGATCACGGCGTTCGACGGGACGCCGGCCGACGGCACGCCGTTCCGGATCACCTGGGAGCTCACCGCCGCGGAGAAGGGCGGCTACGACTTCTTCATGATCAAGGAGATCGCCGAGCAACCGACGGCGATCACCGACACGCTGCGTGGGCACCTGATCGGCGGGCGCATCGTCCTCGACGAGCGGCGGCTGGACGACCAGCAGCTACGCGACGTCGACAAGGTGTTCATCGTCGCCTGCGGGTCGGCCTACCACGCGGGACTGCTGGGCAAGTACGCCATTGAGCACTGGACCCGCATCCCGGCCGAGGTGGAGCTGGCCTCGGAGTTCCGTTACCGCGACCCGGTCCTCGATCGCCAGACCCTCGTCGTGGCGATCAGCCAGTCGGGCGAGACCGCGGACACGCTCGAGGCGGTGCGGCACGCCCGCAAGCAACGCGCGCAGGTGCTAGCGGTATGCAACACCAACGGGGCGCAGATCCCCCGGGAATCCGATGCCGTGCTGTACACGCATGCCGGCCCGGAGATTGGCGTGGCCGCCACCAAGACGTTCGTCGCGCAGGTGGCCGCGGTCCAGATGGTGGCATTGGCCCTGGCGCAAGCGCGCGGCACCAAGTACGAGGACGAGGTGGCCCGGGAGTTCGCCGAGCTGAGCCGGGTACCGGATCTCGTCACCGAGACGCTGGCGCTTATGGACCCGGTTCGCGAGCTCGGCCGGGAGATCGCCGCCAGCAAGGCTGTCCTGTTCCTCGGCCGGCACGTCGGCTACCCGGTGGCCGCCGAGGGCGCGCTCAAGCTCAAGGAGCTGGCCTACATGCACGCCGAGGGCTTCCCGGCGGGGGAGCTCAAGCACGGCCCGATCGCGCTGATCGAAGCGGGCCTGCCCGTGGTGTGCATTATGCCGTCGCCGACCGGTCGTCCCGTCCTGCACAAGAAGATGACGTCGAACCTGGCCGAGATTCGGGCCCGTGGCGCCCGTACCATCGTCGTGGCCGAGCGGGGTGACGAGGACGTGGTCGCCCTGGCCAGCGACTTGATCGAAGTGCCTCCCGCCCCGGTGCTGTCCTCGCCGATGGTGTCAGTGGTGCCGTTGCAGCTGCTGGCCGCTTCGATCGCGCAGGCGCGCGGCTACGACGTCGACAAGCCGCGCAACCTAGCCAAGTCCGTCACCGTGGAGTAGTGCCCGCCCTCACGGCTGGTAGCTGCCAGGCGGCCAAGCCCGGGAGCTGACGCCGATCGCGTTCCAGGCTGACACCGCCACCACGAGGCTGACCAGCGCGGCGATCTCCGCCGGGCTGTAGTACTCGGCGACGGCGGCGAACTCGCTGGCCGGGACGTGGTCGTCGGCCATGCGCACGATGGCCTCGGCAAAAGCGAGCGCAGCGCGCTCGGCGTCGGTGAAGAAGCCGGTCTCGCGCCAGACCGTGAGGGCCGCCAGCCGCTGGTCGGTCTCGCCTACGGCGCGCGCGGTCTGTGTGTGCATGTCGACGCAGTAGGCACAGCCGTTGAGCTGGGAGACCCGCAGCCGTAGCAGCTCTCGCAACCGGCGGTCGAAATCGACCCGGTCGAGCTCCTTGGTGGCCGCATGGTCGAGGTGGGCCATGGCCTTGGAGAAGGTCGGCGCGGCAGCGTCGAAGTCGATTCTGACGGGGACGTCGGTGGTGTATGTGGTGGTCATGCATCGACGCTAGCCGACAAACGGCCCACGAGTATGGTCCAGTTCCATGCCAGGAACATGGGCCATTTCCGGCGTCGACCTCCACCTGGACGTCCCAGCGACCCGGGTCAGGACCGGCCTGGAGACGACCCTGCGCGACGCGGTGCGGTCCGGTCGCCTGGCGCCGGGCGTCCGGCTGCCGTCATCGCGGCAGCTCGCCCGCGACCTGGGCCTGGCCCGCAACACGGTGGCCGACGCATACGGCCAGCTGGTGGCCGAGGGCTGGCTGACCGCCCGGCAGGGCTCTGGCACCCAAGTCGCCGCTCGTCCAGGCCACAGCCTCCGCACCGGCGGCACGGCCGGCGCCTCTCGGCAGCCCCGCTACGACCTGCGGCCCGGCGTTCCCGACCTGGCCGCGTTCCCGGCCACGGCCTGGGTGAGCGCGGCGCGACGGGCGCTCTCGACAGTCTCATCGAGCGCGCTCGGCTACGGCGACCCGCGGGGCCGGATCGAGCTCCGCGAAACGCTGGCCGACTACCTGGCACGCGCCCGCGGCGTGCTCACCAGCCCGGACCGGATCGTCGTGTGCTCCGGTTTCATCCAAGGCCTCGGCCTGGTGTGCGAGGTGCTGCGGCAGCGCGGCGGCCGCCGCATCGGCGTCGAGGAGTACGGCCAGCCGGCCCATCGCAAGGTGATAGAACGACACGGGCTGGCCGTCGACCCGCTGCCTGTGGACGACCGCGGCGCCATCGTCGACGCGGCCGGGGCCCAGGACGCGGTGCTGCTCACGCCGGCGCACCAGTTCCCGCTGGGCCCGTCGCTGGCCGCGGACCGTCGTGGCGCGGTGGCGGCCTGGGCCGCGCGTACCGGCGCGCTAGTGCTGGAGGACGACTACGACGGCGAGTTCCGCTATGACCGGCACCCGATCGGCGCCGTCCAGGCGCTGGACCCGGAACACGTCGTCTACCTCGGGACGGCCAGCAAGACCCTGGCGCCCGGCGTCCGACTAGGCTGGCTGGCCCTGCCCGCAGATCTGGTGGACGACGTCATCGCCGCTAAGGCGGTCGCGGACGCCGGATCCGGCGCAATCGATCAGCTCGCGCTGGCCCAGTTGATCGCCGGCGGAGGGTACGACCGGCACATCCGCCGATCTCGGCTGGCCTACCGCCGTCGCCGCGATACCCTCGTTGCCGCGCTGGCGCGGCACGTCCCCGGTTCGCGGGTCACCGGCATCGCGGCCGGACTGCACGCGCCGGTCCGGCTGCCTGAAGCCGTCGCCGAGGCCGACGTGGTCGCCCGCGGCGCCCGTCATGACCTGGCTCTAGAGGGGCTCGGCGCCTACGCCGGGCCCGGCGTGACGCATTCGCCCGCTTTGGTTACCGGCTATGCCACGCCGCCGGCACACGCCTACACCGGCGCGTTGGCCCGCCTCACGGCGACGCTGAGAGAGGTATTGACCGGAGGTAGACACTCAGTGTAGACATTCAGGTGTGACCGTTCCTATCGCCCTGCTGGGCCTCCTCGAACGCGAGCCCAGCCACGGCTACGACCTCAAGCGCGAGTACGACACCTTCTTCGGCCGCGGCAAGCCGCTACCGTTCGGGCAGGTCTATGCGACCCTCGGCCGCCTGGCCCGCGACGGGAAGGTGGTGATGGGGGAGACCGAGCACGGCGCCGGACCCGACCGCAAGCGGTACGTCATCACCGAGGACGGCGTTAGCGACGTCGAGACGTGGCTCAAGGAGCCGGTGCCCGCCGAGCCGCACCTCCAAACAATGTTGTTCACGAAGGTCGTCCTCGCGCTGATGTCCGGCCGCCCCGCGCAGGAATACCTGGATCTCCAACGGGCCAGCCACCTGCAGCGGATGCGCGAGCTAACCGAGCTCAGGCGCACTGCCGAGCCGATCGACGCGCTCTTGGCCGACCACGGGCTGTTCCATCTGGAGGCGGACCTGCGCTGGATCGACCTGACCAGCGCCCGTCTCAACGCTCTTGCCGAATGGGTACGCCGATGAACGCTCCGATCGTCCAAGGCCGCGATTTACATCTGTCGTTCGGGCAGACCCCCGCACTTCGCGGCGCCGACATCTCTGTACAGGCCGGCGAAATTCTCGCGGTCATGGGCCCGAGCGGATCGGGCAAGTCAACGTTGCTGCATTGCCTGGCCGGCATCCTGGTGCCCGACTCCGGCGAAGTGCACGTCAACGGGCGCCGCCTCGACACCCTGCCCGACGCCGAGCGCAGCATGTTGCGGAGAACCCAATTCGGCTTCGTCTTCCAGTTCGGCCAGCTCGTGCCGGAGCTCACCGCCGAGGAGAACGTCGCCCTGCCACTGCTGCTGGGGGGCTCGCATCGAACGGCGGCGCTCAAGACCGCGCGGAAGTGGTTCATGCGGCTCGACCTCGACGGCCTGGGAAAACGCCGCGCTGGAGAGCTTTCCGGCGGCGAGGCCCAGCGGGTGGCCTTGGCTCGCGGATTGGTCACCGAGCCCGAGATTCTGTTCGCCGATGAGCCAACCGGCGCGCTGGACTCCCTCCTGGGCGAGCAGGTGATGAACCTGTTGACGTCGGCGGCGCGCCAGCAGGCCACCACGGTCGTCCTGGTCACGCACGAGCCGCGTGTCGCCGCCTACGCCGACCGCGAGGTGATCGTCCGGGACGGACGGGTCACCGCGCTGACCGTGGCCCGCGCCGCGTCATGATCCGTCTCGGGCTGCGCCTGACGGTCGCGGGCGGCCGCGAGGCGCTCACCCGTCTGGTGATCATCACGGTGGCAGTGACGATCGGCACCGCTCTGTTATTGGCCGCCTTAGCAGGAGTCAATGCCGTCAACACGCAGAACGCACGTTACGCGTGGCTCGCCACCGGTTCCGTGCACGGGACGTTGGCCACGTCGACGACGCCGGACCCGCTGTTGGGAATGATCTCGACCGACGCCTTCAAGGGGCAGGACATCATCCGCGTTGACGTGGCGGGCACCGGTCCGCGTTCGCCTGTCCCGCCCGGAATCCCGCACCTGCCCAGCCCGGGCCAGTACTACGCCTCGCCGGCCCTGGCCAAGCTGCTGCGCTCCACGCCGGCCGACGAGCTCGCCGATCGCTACCCCGGGCACCTGGCGGGGACGATCGGAGCGGCGGCGCTTCCCGCACCGACCACGCTGCTCCTGGTCGTCGGTCGCCCGGCTGACGAGTTGGCCAAGCAGGGCGCGGTGAAGATCGCCCACATCAACACGGTGATGCCCAGGGACTGCAAGGGCTGCCCTCCCGATGTCGGCATCAACGCCAACGGGATGGACCTCATCCTCGCAGTAGTGGCCGGCGCGATGCTGTTCCCGATCCTGATCCTCATCGGCTCGGCCACCCGGCTCTCGGCGGCGCGTCGCGAACAGCGCTTCGCTGCGATGCGCCTGGTCGGCGCGACGCCGAAGCAGATCTCGGGCATCTCGGCCGTCGAGGCCTCGGTGGGTGCTGCCCTCGGTATGGGCGCCGGCTTCGCATTGTTCTACGCGGTGCGGTCCTCGATCGCACGCATTCCGTTCACCGGCGCGCCCTTCTACCCAGGGGATCTCTCGCTGCATCCGGTCGAGATGCTGCTGGTCGCGGTGGGCGTCCCGCTGGCGTCCGCGGTTGTGGCGTTGCTGGCGTTGCGACGTGTCCAGATCTCGCCGCTGGGTGTGTCGCGGCGGGTCACGCCGAAAGCGCCGAGCGCGTGGCGCCTCGTCCTACTTGTGCTCGGTGTCGCCGAGCTCGGCTACTTCCTGTGGGGCGCCCATCCGAGCACCGGGACGGGACAGGTCGCGGTGTATCTGCCCGGCTTCCTGGTCATCATGGCCGGGCTGGTCGTCGCCGGGCCCTGGTTCACCATGCAGGGTGCCCGGACGATCGCCCGCCGCGCCCGGCGTGCGCCCACGCTCATCGCCGCAAGGCGGCTGGCCGACGATCCCAAGGCCGCATTCCGCGCCATCAGCGGCCTGGTTCTGGCGCTATTCGTCACGACCGTCGCCGTCGCAGTGATCACGACCGTCGTGGCCAACCAGGGCCCGGCGCCCGGAGAGACCTCGGCCACGCTGCTGGTCAAGGACTTCGGCCTCGACGTATTCCCAGGGCGGGCCCGTCACAGCCCGGATTCGCCGCCTCCGGTCGGCAGAATGCCGGCCTCCGAAGTCGCCGAACTGTCGTCGACCCCCGGGGTACAGGGTGTGTTGCTCATTCGATCCGACCCGGACGTCGCCCCGGACCAGTACTTCCCGCGGCAGGGCCTGGTGTCCTGCGCCGACCTCACGCACACGCCAACGCAGGGGCGCTGCCCGCCGGGCGCCACCGTCGCAAAGTTCATGCCGGAGTTCGACTACTCGCCCCAGACCGGCCGGGTATGGCCGGCCGCGACCATTTCCACAGCCCGGCTTGATCGTCTGCCGGTCCAGTCCGTCGTGGTCACCACCGACGGGAGGACGTCGGCTCTGGAGCGCGCCCGCACCGTGCTCGAGCAGGGCGATCCGGGACAGGAC
>DATAEG010000049.1:0-4469 GCA_036258135.1 Jatrophihabitantaceae bacterium
CCAGCCACGCCTCCAGGCAGGCGGACACGGTGGTGTCCGGGTCGACGGTGACCACGCCGGTGCTGCGTTGTCGTTCCAGCTGCGTGATCTTGCCGGCGACGGTGACCGGATACAGGCCGAGGCTGACCCAGCCTTCCCAACCGACCCCATCGGCGCGGCAGTGGATCGACGAGCGGCCGTCCGCCGCCTTACTTACCGCGGCGACCCGGATCGTCCGACGCCGTCCACGCGCGAAGGGCCGGTGGCTACCACGTGGCTCCACAGTCCGTTATGCCGGTTTCGAAGATGATCAACCCCCGGACCCGTCAGGTGGCTACAACCCAACAAATCCGGGGGCTTCGGCGGCGGAGGATGCGGGATTTGAACCCGCGAGGGTGGTTAACCCAACACGATTTCCAATCGTGCGCCCTAGGCCACTAGGCGAATCCTCCGCCGGACAGGGTACCGGGAGTAGCCACCGCGGGACCGCCACACCACTGGCACCGGGCTACGCGGCGAAGTCGATAGACTGCGTGGCCAGACCCCTCGCGCGGTACGAAACCTGTGAACCTCCCCAGGGCCGGAAGGCAGCAAGGATAAGCAGGCTCTGGTAGGTGCGCGAGGGGTCCTTCGTGCGGCACGGCCGGACGAAACCAGCTGTCCCTGCCGTCATCTAGGCTCGGTCCCGTGAGCGCGCCGGAGCAGCAAACCCGCACGCCCGGTCTGGCGCTTTACCGCAAGTACCGCTCGGCGACGTTCGCCGAGGTGGTCGGGCAGGAGCACGTCACCGGCCCGCTCAGCGCCGCGCTCGACGCAGGCCGCATCAACCACGCCTACCTCTTCAGCGGCCCGCGCGGCTGCGGCAAAACGTCGAGTGCCCGCATCCTGGCTCGGTCGCTGAACTGTGTGCAGGGTCCAACGGCGACGCCCTGCGGCGTGTGTGACTCGTGCCGGGAGCTGGCCCCGAACGGACCGGGCTCGATCGACGTCATCGAGATCGACGCGGCCAGTCACGGCGGTGTGGACGACGCCCGGGAGCTGCGCGAACGCGCCTTCTACGCCCCGGTGCGCGACCGCTTCAAGGTCTACATCGTCGACGAGGCGCACATGGTGAGCGCGCAAGGCTTCAATGCGCTGCTCAAGCTCGTCGAGGAGCCGCCCGACTTCCTGGTGTTCGTTTTCGCCACCACCGAGCCGGACAAGGTGTTGCAGACCATCCGCTCGCGCACCCACCACTATCCGTTCCGGCTGCTGCCGCCCAGTGCCATGCGCAAGCACCTCGAGCACATCTGCGCAGAAGAGGGTGTGACGGTCGAGCCGACCGTCCTGCCGCTGGTGGTCCGGGCCGGCGGCGGCAGCGCTCGCGACGCGCTGTCGATCCTCGACCAGCTCTTGGCCGGCGCTGGTCCGAACGGTGTCACCTACGCCGACGCGGTGGCTCTGCTCGGCGTGACGGACTCCGGCCTGCTCGACGACATGGTCGACGCCCTGGCCGCGGGCGACGCCAAGGCCGTCTACGCCACCGTCGACCGCGTCGTTGAGGCCGGCCATGATCCGCGCCGGTTCGCCGCGGACCTGCTGGAGCGACTGCGTGACCTGCTCGTCCTCGACGCCGTGCCCGACGCGGCCACGAACGGTCTACTGGACCTGCCCGCCGACGCTCTTGCCCGGATGTCGGAGCAGAGTTCCCGGATCGGCCGCGCATCCGGGGTGCGCTATGCCGAGATCCTGCACGCCGCGCTCATCGAGATGCGCGGCACCACAGCTCCGCGACTCGTCCTCGAGCTGGTCTGTGCCCGCATGCTCCTGCCCGACGCCTCCGCCGACTCGGCGGCGCTGCTCCAGCGCCTGGAACGGCTGGAACGACGCAACGAGCTCCTCGACGGCGGCGGTCCCGAGCCACCGCCGGTCGCGGAGCCACTACCGCTCGGCACCACGCCGCCACCGCAGGCGCGGACCCGACCCGCCCCTCCGAAGCACGAGACCAAACAGGAACCCACGAGCGACGAAGCCGGCCCGGCCCGAACCGAGACCGCCCTCGACGCGGCCGACCTCCGCCGTATCTGGCCCGATGTCCTCGAACGCGTCAAGCAGGTCAACCGCACCACCCGGGCCCTGTTAGAGACCACTCAGGTCACCTCGGTGGACGGCGCCGCGGTGACCCTGTCGATCGCGACCGAACCGCTGTCGCGGCTGCTGAGCACGGAGGCGAATCTCGAGGTCGTCACCAGCGCCATCAGCTCACTGATCTCCGGAGCGTGGCACGTCAACGTCGTCGTGGCCGGTGCGGCCGAGCCAACGCAAGCACACGCGGCCGAGGAGTCCGACCCGCGCGGAGACGAGAGTCAGCAGCCGGCCGGCGCGCACAGCGCCGAGGACGCCGCGCTGGCGCTGCTCGCCGACGAGCTCGGCGCGCAACCGATGCCCAGCGATAAGTAGGTCAGTGCCGCAGCGCGGTGGTGATCAACTCCCAGCCGGCCAGTCCCATGACCCCGCAGAACACCAAGACACCCAAGATGACGATGGGCCCGGTCCAACGGTCGTAAAAGGACCTCCGCCGGCGTAACGGGATGTATTTGCTGGTCACTGCCGCAACGCGGTGACGGCGGGTGAGTCGCGCGAATCGCGGGGCTGATACATGCAGTCCGAGGCTCATACGGCTCAACTCCCCTCGGCGCTCACGCCATACACAAACGCCGTCTTCTAGACGAAGCGGCCGGCCCCGATGCCGTCACGTCAGGCCGGTCCCCTACCGGTGGTCCTATCTTTTGTCCGACTCGCCGGATACGCAAGTCGGATTGCGTACCTCGCGACCCAATTGCAACATCCGTGACGGACGTGGCGCTGCGGACAGGCAGCCGGGCCACCCGCAGTCGGGCCCGGCGGACGTCGCGCACCGCGATCGCGAGCGCGGCCAGAGCGAACCCGACGGTAACCAGCAAAGCGGTGGCGTAGGCGTGCGCATAGTGCTCGGACCGCGCCGGCCCGGACGCGGGCGCGCCTCGGGCGGCGGCGTAGAAGACGGCACTGGTCAGGGCCGCGCCGAGCGCGGCGCCGATCCGTTGTGACGTTTGGAGCATGCCGCCCGCGGTCGAACCACCACGGGTGTCGACCTCGGCGAGCGATAGAGCCTGGTTCGGCGTGATGACACTGCCGCCGCCGATCCCCGCCACGAGCAGCGCCGGTGCCAGGGCGAGCGCGAAGCGGTCGCCCGGAGAGCCGGCGAACCGGGCCAGGATGGCCATCGCCACGACGCCGGCCGTAAAGACGAGCAGGGCGCCGATCAGCAACGCCCGTCCCAGCTTCGGCACGAGCCGACCCGCGAACGGTGCCGAGACGGCGCTCCCGATGGCGTAGGCACCGGCGGTCAGTCCGGCCTGCGGCGGGCTGAAGCCGAGACCGTCCTGGAGGAAGAGCGACAACACCAGCGCGATGCCCGCGTAGGAGACGAAGAAGAGCAGCGCCAGGCTGAGTCCGTCGGCGTAGGACGGCACCCGGAACAGCCCCACGTCGATGAGCGGGTAGCCGCGGCGGCGGCCCGGGCCCCGCTCCCAGGCCAAGAACAGCGTCAAGAGCACGAACGCCGGAATGAACGCGAGCGCCAGCCGGGCGTTGTGGTGCGAGTCGTACTGGACGATGGGGAAGAGGACACAGAACAGCCCCGCGGCCAGCAGTGCCGCGCCCGGCAGGTCAAGTGGACGCGGGTGGGCCGCCCGGGGCGCGTCCGGCAGCCAGCGGCGAACCAGGACGAGCGCGGTGAGACCGATCGGGACGTTGATCAGGAACGTCAGTCGCCAGCCCCAGTGGTCGCCGCCTAGGCCGATAATCAGGCCGCCGACCGTCGGGCCCGTAGCCGTCGCAATGCCCACCGCGCTGCCGACGTAGCCGAAGGCCAGGCCACGCTCGCTCAGCGGGAACAACTGCTGGACGAAGCCGACCAACTGCGGGTTGATCAGGCCACCAGCCAGGCCCTGTACCAACCGAGCCCCGACCAGCACTGCGGCGCTCGGCGCCAGCCCGACCACCGCGCTGCTGAGGACGAAGCCGGCGATCGCGATCTCGAGCATCCGGCGCCGCCCGCGGTCGTCGCCAAGCCGGCCGCCGATGATCGGGACCATTCCGAAGGCGAGGATGTAGCCGGAGATCACCCACTGAAGTTCGGCGGTGCCGGCGCCGGTGCCGCGTCCGATCGAGGGCAACGCCACATTGACGGTGCTGATGTCCAGCAACGTGAGGAACAGGGCGCTGATGCAGACCGCCAGTGCCCGCCACCGATTCGGGTCGAGTTCGACCGTCGGTGATTCGGGCACCTAATCGATTCTGCTCCGGACCGTGCGGAACGCCGGGTGATCTCGCTGACAGTGCCAGCAGCCGATGCGAGGATCTTCCCGTGGCCGCCGACCTGGCCCCTATGCTCGCCTCGCCCGGGGAGCTGCCCCGGTCCGGCGCGGACCAGTGGGCGTACGAGCTCAAGTGGGACGGCATCCGCG
>DATAEG010000050.1:0-9134 GCA_036258135.1 Jatrophihabitantaceae bacterium
CCGCCAAGGAGTTCGCGATTCTCGAGTGCTTCATGCGGCGTCCAGGCCAGGTGCTGTCGAGGTCGCAGCTCATCGAGCAGGTGTGGGACTTCGACTTCTCCGCCGACTCGAACCTCGTCGACGTCTACGTGGCCAGCCTGCGCCGCAAGATTGACCGACCGTTCGGGACCAGCTCGCTCGAGACCGTACGCGGTGTGGGGTACCGGCTGCGGGAGCCGGCGCCCGCTGATCATGGCCCGGACGCAGCTCCCGCTTAGGCTGCGGCTGACGCTGGCCTTCGCGCTGTGCATGGCCGTCGTCCTGGCCGCGCTCGGCGTGTTTCTGCGCGTCCGCCTCGGAGATGAACTGTTGCGCGGCATCGACCTCGACCTGCGCGCCCGCGCGGCGGCGATCACCACGACGCTCAGCCGCACCGGTGCTGCCGGGATCTCCGACCGGGACCCGGTGCTCGACCCGGATGAGGCGTTCGCACAGGTCCTGCGTCCGGACGGCACCATCGTGCGTACGACGTCGGCGGTGCGGGGCCATCCGCTGCTGCCGCCGGACAGCTTGGCCGGAGTCGGCACTGGCCAGGTGCGCACCACCCGCGTCCCCGGCATCGAGGACCCCGCTCGGCTCCTCGCCGCTACCGTGCCGACCGCCGCCGGGCCGCTCGTGGTGGTGGTCGGAACTAATCTGGGCGACCGGAACGAGGCGCTGCGCCGGTTGCAATGGCTCCTGGTCGTCGGCGGCCTGACCGCCCTGCTGTTGTCCTCGGCTGCGGGCTGGGTGGTCGCCGGGGCCGCGCTGCGTCCGGTCGAGCGGATCCGGCAGGATGCGGCGCAGCTCTCCGCAGCCGACCCGGCCGGCCGGCTGACCGTTCCGGCCACCGGCGACGAGCTTGCCCGGCTGGCGGAGACGCTGAACGACCTGCTGCGCCGCCAGCAAGAGGCCATGGAGCACGAGCGCCGGTTCGTCGACGAGGCCAGCCACGAGCTGCGTACCCCGCTGGCCGTGGTCAAGGCGGAACTCGATCTCGCGTTGAGCCGTCCGCGCAGCCGGGCCGAATTGCTCGATACTGTCCAGCGCGCGGCCGCCGGGACCGACGAGCTGGCCAAGCTCGCTGAGGACCTCCTCGTGCTCGCCCGGAACCGGCCCGGGGCCGCAGAACTCGTCGTGGCCGAGGTGCGGCTGCGCACGCTGCTCGAGGACGCGGCCGGCCCCGGGGTGGGCGTGCAGGCGCCGGAGGTAACCGTCCGGGTGGATCCGATCCGGCTACGGCAGGCGGTCCGCAACCTGGTCGACAATGCAGTCCGCTACTCCGCCGGTCCGGTACAACTGTCGGCGACCGTCTCGGCCGGCCAGCTGTATGTCGAGGTGACCGACACCGGGCCCGGCCTGCCCCCGTCACTAGGCGATCGGGCGTTCGAGCCGTTCGTCCGAGGTCCAGACGCTGTGGGGCCGGGCAGCGGCCTGGGTCTGGCCATCGTCAGGGCGGTGGCCGAGGCACACGGCGGGCGGGTCGAGGCGGTCAACGCTCCCGGCGGAGGCACCGCCGTCTCGCTCGTCGTGCCTACCGCGTCCCCGTAGGGTGGCCCCTGGCCGACGACGGGAGGGCGCACGGGGTGACGGACCTCATCAGCCTGACCGGTCTGCGCGGCTACGGCCACCACGGCGTCTACGAGGACGAGCGCCGCGATGGGCAGGAGTTCGTCGTCGACGTCACGCTGGAGCTGGATACCGCGGCGGCCGCGGCCAGCGATGACGTCGCCGACACCGTGCACTACGGAGAGCTGGCCGCCACGCTGGTGGCCATCATCGAGGGCGAGCCGGTCAACCTGCTGGAACGGCTGGCGCAACGACTCGCCGACAGGTGCCTGTCCGATCCGCGCGTCGCCGCTGTCACGGTCACCGTGCACAAGCCACAGGCCCCGATACCGCACGAGTTCGCCGACGTGGCGGTGACGATCCGGCGCACGGAATGAGCAGGGCGGTGCTCGGCATCGGCTCGAATCTCGGCGAGCGGCGGGCGCAACTCCAGTCCGCGGTGGACGCGTTTCGGCCGTGGCTGGTGGCGGTCTCCCCGGTGTACGAAACGCCGCCCTGGGGCCCAGTGGAGCAGCCCGCCTACCTGAACGCTGTGGTGATCGTGGCCGACCAGACGGCGACCGCCGACATGTGGCTGGACCGCGCCCTGGCGGCGGAGGCGGCCGCAGGCCGTACCCGCGACGTCCGCTGGGGGCCACGCACACTCGACGTCGACCTCCTCACGGTGGACGAGCAGATCCGCGTAGACCCGTCGCTCACCCTGCCGCATCCGCGCGCCGCGCAACGGGCGTTCGTGCTCGTGCCGTGGCTGGCTGTCGACCCGCAGGCCCGGATCCCCGGGCGGGGCCCGGTCGCCGACCTGCTCGTACGCCTGCCGGTCGGGGAGGTCGCCGACGTGGTGGCACGCCCAGAGCTCTCGTTGGCGCGCTGATGCGCCGCACCACACCCGGCGACCTGGCCGTCCCGTTCGTGATCATCGCGGTCACGGTGTACGTGCTGCTGCGCCGCTCCTACGAGTCGATCCCACCGCTCAAGTTCATCACGGCGATCCCGTTGTTTGTGTTGGCGGTCGTCGAGATCGTGCTCGCCCGCCGGGTGGCCGCTGCGGTCGGGCACAAACCGGGGGCGCGGCTCATGTCGGCGCTGACGATCGCCCGCTGCGCCGCCCTCGGCAAGGCCAGCTCCCTCGCCGGAGCCGGGGTGCTCGGCGCCGCGGCCGGCCTGCTCGCCCACGTCGTCCCGGACGCGAGCCGGGTCACCGCGGCCGCGCACGACACGCGCGTCGGCATCGTGCTGGCGGTGGCGGCGCTGGCGGTGACGCTGTCGGGGTGGCTGCTCGAGCGCGCCGCCGTCGATCCCAGCGCCGGCCGATGGGACGATCGGGATGATTCGCCGTGACCGCGACCGTGGCCCGGACGAACCGGCGGCTGCGTTTCGATTGGTCCGCCGACGTCGGCGTGCCCGCGCTCATCCGGGCCGCAGGCATGGCGGTGCAACTGGCCGTGCTGGCCTGGGTCAACGGGCCGCACGGCCCGTCCCTCGTGGATCGGTTGACCAAGTGGGACGGGCGGTTCTACATCGGGATCGCCGAATCCGGGTACCCGGACGTAACGCTGGCCGGGCCGACGGGCGAACTCACCCGGGGCGGCGAGTATGCGTTCTACCCCCTGTATTCCGGCCTGGTGGCCGTGGTGCACGCTGTGCTGCGGCTGCCCACCGACGTCGCCGCTCTCACCGTTTCCGCCCTGGCCGGGATGACGGCGGCGTGCGGCGTCCACCTGGTCACCGTCGAACTGACCGGATCGCGCCGGACCGGATACCTCGCGGCCGCGCTGCTGAGCGTCCTGCCCATGGCGGTGACGTTCCAGATGGCCTACGCCGAGGCGCTGTACACCGCGCTGGCCGTGTTCGCGGTGCTGTTCTCGCTGCGCGGCTCGTGGTGGCTGGCCGGCGCCATGGCGTTCGCGGCCGGGTTGACCCGGCCGACGGGGCTGCTGGTCGCACTCGTCATCCCGGTTGCCGCCCTGTGGCTCTCCCGCCGCCGCGAGGCTCGGGTGTCATGGGCCTCCGTGGCCGGCGCCACCGTCGTCGCTCTGGCGGCGTCGCCACTGTTCTGGCTCGCGCTGTGGTGGCGCACCGGCGACGCGGCCCGCTGGTTCCGCGCAGAGCGGCGCGGCTGGGACACCCGCGTCGACTTGGGGCACCAGACGTGGACCTTCGTGCACTCGACGCTCGCCCATCCGGACAGCTTCCTGGGCCCGGCGGTGTGCTTGATCTTGGCGGGCTACGTGGCCGCTCTGATCATCGTCGGGCTCGGTCGCTGGCCGGCACCGATCCTCGCCGCCGCGCTCTTGCCGGCGCTGCTCGTGCTCGGCACGACCAACTACTGGCACAGCAAGCCCCGGTTGCTCTTGGCCGCGTTCATCCTCGTGGTGCCCGCCGCCGCGGGTCTGGCCAAGCTGCGCACCGGGACTGCCCTCGTCCTGCTCGCGCTCGGGACGCTGGCCTCAGCCTGGTTCGGCGCTTACATGCTGTGCATCTGGCCCTTCGCCATCTGACCGCTCGCCCGCCCGATTGTGCGATGTTCCGCCGCGTCACGCGGCCAGGGATTGCATGATCGGGCTAGGGGCTCAGCTCAATCGATCTCGTCAGGTCGTTGCCAGCGCACGCCGGCAAATCGCCCAAAGTCATTGTCGAACGTGATGACGGTCGCGCGATGCGCCAGCGCAAGCGCCGCTAAGTGCGAGTCGTTGACCAGGTTCCCGCCGCTGCCGGTGACGTGGAGCAACTCACGAACGCGGCGCAGGTGATCTGGCCCGGGCTCCAGGACAATGGCGGCGTCCCGGTCGAGCCAGCCTTCGATGGCGTCCAGGGCCTCATCGGCGGACACAGGTTGTGGAAAGATCACCCGGCTTGTCGTGATCCTGAGGAAGGCGATCAGCACCAGCCAGGCGAAGCCGATCGGTTCGTCGCCGTCGACTGCACGGTCGAGCCAGTTTCGGCTGATGTCGTGGTGGGGGAGGCCGCTGCTGACCGCGTAGATCAGGACGTTCGCATCGGGCAGCCTCACTGACCAGCGGCCATCTTGCGCACGATCTCGGCGTCCTCCATGTCTCCTGCGATCTGCAACGCCTTCGTCAGGTCGAAGCGTGGCTGGCCCATGTCGTGCGTCGAAGTCCGATAGGGCTGGCGGTGGCGTGCCGGCCGAAGGCCAGCCCGGATCGCATCGTTGATCGCCGTCTTGAAGGGCACCTTGCGATCTTGCATGGCCTTTTCGACCAGAGCTTGGACGTCGGGGTCCAGCGTCACCGTGGTTCGCATTGGTGCATCATAGCATCACACGGTTGATGGCATGATGCACTCGCTCAGACGGCGCCGGCGGTCTCGGGGACGACGTCCTCGATCGAGTGCCGCAGCGCCGCGTGCAGCGATTCTGGGGTGAGCACGCCGAGCAGCCGGCCGTCGTCCAGCACCGCCACCCACCCGGCGCTCTGCTGGAGCATGACCGAGAACGCGGCCTTCAACGAGGCGCCGGCAGGCACCCAGGCCTCCATCCGGCGCACTCGATCGGATACGGTGCCCGGCCCGGAGACGTGGTCGCCGGCGATCCAGCCGCGGAGGTTGTCGTCATCGTCGACGACGACCGCCCAGCGCGCCCCGACCCGGTACATCGACGAGGCGGCGTCGGCGAGGGAGTCGTCCAGCCGGACCGTGGGCGGCACCTCGAGGTCCTCGGTCTCGATGGGCGTTACCGCGAGCCGCTTCAGGCCGCGGTCGGAGCCGACGAAATCGGCGACGAAGGCATTGGCGGGGGAGCCCAGCAGGGTGGGCGGGTCGGCGAACTGCTCGAGGTGGCCGCCCTCGGACAGCACGGCGATGCGGTCGCCGACCCGGACGGCCTCTTCGATGTCGTGGGTGACGAAGACGATGGTCTTGCGCACCTCGGCCTGCAATCGCAGGAACTCGCCCTGGAGCCGGTCGCGGGCGATAGGGTCGATGGCCGAGAACGGCTCGTCCATCAGCAGGACCTTGGGATCGACGGCCAGCGCGCGGGCCACCCCGATGCGCTGGCGCTGCCCGCCGGACAACTGACTCGGGTAGCGCTTGGCGAACGTCTTCGGATCGAGCCCGACCAGCTCCAACAGTTCGTCCACCCGCGCCGCTGTGCGCTGCTTGTTCCAGCCCACCAGCTTGGGGACAGTGGCGATGTTCTGCGCGATGGTCCGGTGTGGGAACAGCCCGACGTTCTGGATGACGTAGCCGATGTCGCGGCGCAGCTTCACCGGATCGACGTGGGTGACGTCGGTGCCGTCCAGGATGATCCGTCCGGACGTGGGCTCGATCAGCCGGTTGATCATCTTGAGCGTCGTGGTCTTGCCGCAGCCGGACGGACCTACGAGCATCGTGACCTCGCCACGGGACATCTCCAGGCTGAGGGCATGGACGGCCGCGGTGCCATCCGGATAGCGCTTGGCCAGGTCCTGTAGCTGGATCATTTCCAGCGCGTCGGCCATGGCCCCAGGCTAGCCAGGCGTGCCGACGCCGCCACTCGGCGTGGCTAGTCTGGCGATGTGCGGGATCTGGCGCTGCCGGCCGGCCAGCAGCTCTTCGACTGGTCCTGGGTGCACGAAAACCTCGACCTCATCACGACGGCCCTGGCCCAGCACATCAGCCTCGCCCTGCGCGCGGTGGCCTACGGCTTCCTGCTCTCGTTGCCGGTGGCGGTTCTGCTGCGCCGGTTCCGCTGGCTGCAGACACCCGTGCTCGGTGCGGCGTCGATTCTCTACACCATTCCCGGCATCGCGGCCCTGTTCATCCTCGGCCCGTACACCGGCTACATCTCGCGCACGACGATCGACATCGTCCTGGTGACATACACGCTGCTGATCCTGATCCGCAACATCGTGACCGGCCTCGAACAGGTCAGCCCGGACGTGCGTGAGGCGGCCCGCGGCATGGGCCTGTCGTCCACGCAGATGCTGCTCCGCGTGGAGCTGCCGCTAGCGATGCCGAGCATCCTGGCCGGACTGCGCATCGCGACGGTGACGACGATCGGTCTGGCCACCCTGGCCTCGTTCGTCAGCCAGGGCGGCCTGGGCGATCTCATCATCGTCCAGGGCATGTCCCGGCAGTTCCCGACCGCGGTCATCGTGGGCTCCGTGCTCGCGGTTGCCCTCGCCGTCGTCGCCGATTTGCTGTTCGTCTTCATCGGCTGGTGGGCCGCACCCTGGTCGCGGTCGCCGCGACCTGTGCGCCGGGAGCTCGAGGAACCAGTCGAGCCGGTCGGTCCCGCGGAGGTGCTGGTGTGAACCTCGAGTACCTCACCACCGCGGCGAACTGGTGGGGCCCGGCCGGCATCCTGCACCGGATCTACGAGCACCTGGAGTTCACCGTGGTCAGCATGGTCATCGCCCTGGCGATCGCCATGCCAGTGGCCATTGCCACTGGGCACACCGGCCGGATGGGATTCCTGGCGATCAACGTCTCGAACGTCGGGCGGGCCGTCCCCTCGGTGGCGTTCCTCGGGCTCGCCTCGCAGTTGCTTCCGCACGGCTACGACAGCACCTGGCCGACGATCATCGCCCTGGTCCTACTGGCGCTGCCGCCGCTTGTCACGAACACATACGTCGGCATGCGGGAGGCGGACAAGGACGCCGTCGACGCCGCCCGGGGTATGGGTATGGCGCCGACGCAGGTGGCGCTGCGGGTGGAGTTCCCGTTGGCCTTGCCGTTGGTGATGGCCGGGGTGCGTACGTCGGTCACCAACGTCATCGCTACGGCCACGCTGGCCGCGCTGGTGGCGCAGGGCGGACTGGGCCGGCTCATCGTGGACGGGCAGGTCAACGACAACAGCGAGCTGGTCGCCGGCGCCATCCTCGTCGCCGTGCTGGCGATCGTCGCCGACCTGCTGCTGGCCGGTACGACGCAACTCGTCTCGCCGGTGGCGCGGGCTGGCAGCACCGGGCGTGTCGCGCGGCTCCGCCGGGCGCGACGTCCTGACCAGCTCCGCGCCGAGCCGGTCGGCGCCTGATCAGGCCATGGGCTAGCCCAGCCCGGCGAGGAGCGCGCGCCGGTCCGGCTTTCCCGAAGGCAGCATCGGTATCGCCGGGACGAGGTGCACCGCCTTCGGCGTCGCCAGTCCCAACTCGCTGCGCACGGCGGCCCGCAGTTCGGTGGGGTTGACGTGGCCCACGACCCAGGCCACGACCGCTTCACCCCACTCCGCGTCCGGTACGCCCGCCACGGCGCAGTCCCGCACCCCCGGCTGCCGGCACAATGCCGCGGCCACAGTGTCGGGGTGGATGTTGACGCCGCCGCTGACGATCACGTCGTCGGCTCGCCCCAGCACGACCAGCCGTCCGTCGGACCCGACGGCGCCGAGATCGGCGGTACGGAACTCACCGTGGAACCGGACCCCGCCGCGATAGCCATCGGCCACCGTCGCGCCTCCGATCACGATCGTCTCGTCGATGCGCCACGTGACGCCGGGTAGCGCGGTTCCGTCATAGACGCAGCCGCCGCACGTCTCGGTCATGCCGTAGGTGGTGACGGCATTGACGCCCACCTGCTCGGCTTCGGCCAACAGTGCCGGCGGGGCTGATGCACCACCCACGAGCACCGCGTCGAACCCGCGCAGCTCGGCCATCATGCGCCGCAGCTGCGTCGGCACCACCGCCGTATACCGCCGCGGCGCCTCCGGACCGGCCACGATCGAGCGCACCGCGACCTGAAGCCCCGCGATAAACGTCAACGGCAGGTGCAGCGTCCATTGGCCCGGGCCGCCCAGCACGTCATGGGTGGCCCGCGCGGAGGCCAGCAGCGCGGCCGCAGACAGCTCTACGACCTTGGGCGGACCCGTGGTTCCGCTGGTGGCCACCAGCAAGGCGGCCGCGCAGGGCTGGTCGATCCTGGCCACTTCGACGACCTGCGGGTCGTCGGTGACCAGCACCGTTTCTCCGCCGTCCAGTGCGGCCCGCAACGGCTCCGCCAGCGCGTCCAGGCGAGGCGGGACGACTAACACGGCGCCGCCCTCAGTAGTGGAACGGGAACGGCGACCAGTCCGGCGGCCGCTTTTCCAGGAACGCGTCCCGTCCCTCTACCGCCTCGTCGGTGCCGTAGGCCAGCCGGGTGGCCTCGCCGGCGAAGATCTGCTGGCCGGTCAGGCCGTCGTCGGCCAGGTTGAACGCGAACTTCAGCATCCGGATCGCGGTGGGGCTCCTGCCGAGGATCGTCCGGGCCCACTCGATGCCTGTGGGTTCCAGCTCGCCATGGGTCACCACCGCGTTCACCGCGCCCATCTCGTAGGCGCGCTCGGCGTCGTACTCCTGGCCGAGGAAGAAGACCTCCCGAGCTCGTTTCTGTCCCATCTGCCGGGCCAGGTAGGCCGAGCCGTAACCGCCGTCGAAGCTGCCCACGTCGGCGTCGGTCTGCTTGAAGCGGGCGTGCTCCCGGCTGGCGATCGTGAGATCGCAGACGACGTGCAGCGAATGCCCGCCGCCCGCCGCCCAGCCGCCCACGAGGGCGATGACCACCTTTGGCATGAACCGGATGAGCCGCTGGACCTCGAGAATGTGCAGCCGGCCGGACCTGGCCGGGTCATGCCAAAG
>DATAEG010000051.1:0-9877 GCA_036258135.1 Jatrophihabitantaceae bacterium
TTTCACGAGCCAGCCGACACCGCAAGGGTTTCCGGAAGACTCGTTCGCACTCGCGGTTTCCTTGCTCGCAGCAGTCGGGACGGGGGTCGTAGCAGTCTCAGAGGCGCCCTTTTGGGGCACCCCGTGGGACGAGCGAGACCTCAGAGTGGACCGCGTGCGCCCGATTCGCAAGGGGTTCGGCCAAATTAGCCGCCGCCGGTGCCGGCGTCGTCCGTCACTCCTGCCTCAGACGAGCATGGAGATGGCCCGCGGGATGGACCAGAACTGGATCTCGGTGTGCTCGCCGATGTAGTCGCCGTCGACCTGGACCGGGACGGGTCGGGACGAGCGGATCCTGAGGCCGGCTAGATCGTGCTCGACGAGGGCGCCGGGATCGCGGTGCGACCCTTTTCGCATGATCTGTGCCGCTCCGAACAGGATCGGGCCCAGGCGCATCGACCGGCGGGCATAGAGGTCCAGACCCTCGTCGAAGGACGCGTCCGGGGTTGGCGTCACCGGCCGGCTACCGAAATAGGTCCACGGCGTGGTGTTGGCCACGATCGCCATGTGCAGCCCGCTGATCGACGTGCCGTCCGGGCGGTCGATGGTGAGTGGGCCGTGCCGCCGGTCGGAACGGAAGAACTCTGAAACCGCGGTGCGGACGTAGAGGGAATGCGTGGAGCGCCGTCCCTTGCGCCGGCGTTTCTCCACCTGGCCCACCACCGCCGCGTCGAAGCCCACGCCGGCAGCGAAGGTGAACCACCGGTCGTCAGCCCGGCCGAGCGAGACCAGCCGGCGCCGGCCGGTGCGCAGCGCCTCCATCAACTCGTCAGTGGCCTCGACCGGGTCCTCGGGCAGCCCGAGCGCCCGGGCGAAGACGTTTGTCGAGCCGACCGGGACGATGCCGACACTCGGCACGTGGCTGTGCAGCCCGTCGGTGAGCACCCCGTTGACGACCTCGTTGACCGTGCCGTCGCCGCCCAGGGAGATGACCACGTCGACGTGTTCGCGCATGGCCCGGCAGGCCAGCGCCGCCGCGTGCCCGCGGTTGGCCGTCTCCTCGACGGTGAGATCGGCGTGCGCACCGAGTGCGTTGGCTAGTACGCGCCGCTCGCGTGCACTCGTGGACGTCGCCTGCGGATTGGTGATCACCAGCACGCGCACGGGAACGGAGACTACCCGTCGGTAGGGTTGGTCCGTGTCGGACGCGGCTACTCAGGGGAGCGCGCCGCCGGACGAGGTGAGCCGCGAGCTGCGCATCGCGGCCGTGCTGGTTCTCGTCCAGGCCGCGGCGCTCGCCGTGCTCGCGGTGGTGCTGGCCGTCAAGGCGTTGACCGGCCATCCGCACAACCTCGGTGGTGCGCTGGGCATCGCCGGGTTCGCTCTGCTCGGCGCGGTGATCCTGGGACTGTGCGGACGCGGATTGCAGCGCGGTCTGCGCACGTCGGTCTCGCCGGTCATCGTCATCGAGGTGCCGGCCGCCGCCGTCGGTTTCAGTCTGGGCATACAGGCCGGCCGGCCCGGCTACGGGCTGCCGATCCTGCTATCGGCGCTGGCCGTCCTGGCCCTGCTGTTCAGCCCCGGCGGCCGGCGGGGGATGTAAGTCATCGCGCGGCCGGGTTGGGCAGGTTCCAGTGCACGATCACGGGCTGAAAGTGCTGCATGCCGAGCAGGCAGGGCGCCGCGGTGCCCAACGCGAGGTGCTCGCCGGACATGACCGGCTCCTCGATCCAGCGCGCCGCCAGCACCCGGTTGATGTGGCCGTGGCCGAACAGCAGCACCGGTCCGCCGGGCAGCGCGGCGCGGGCCTGGTCGAGCACCCGGTCGGCACGCTCCTGTACCTGCGCCGCGGTCTCGCCCCCCGGCACCTCACCGCGGAAGATCGTCCAGTCCGGGCTGATCTCTTGGATCTGCTTAGAGGTCATGCCCTCGTAGTCCCCGTAGTCCCATTCCGCGAGGTCCGGGCACACGACTGCGTCCGGGAAGCCCGCCAACGCCGCGGTCCGGCGGGCGCGGATCCGCGGGCTGACCAGGGCGAGCGCGGGGACGATGCCGGCGAGCACCTCCCGCAGGGCGAGCGCCTCGGCCACTCCCTGCTCGGTGAGATCCAGGTCGGTGCGGCCGGTGTGCCGGCCGGACGCGCTCCACTCCGTCTCGCCGTGCCGGATGAGCCACAGCGCGGTGTCGGTGAGCGCCGGTGAGGCCATCGTCGGAGACTATCGGGGCTGCTGCCCGGATCGCGGTCGGTCGTGCCACACTGCCCGTTGTGCCGGATACGCAATCCGTCGACGGCGTGGTCGACGGCGAGATCTTTAATGCGCACGAGGGTGGCAAGCTGTCGGTCCGCTCGACGATGCGCCTCGATTCCCGCGAGGCCCTGTCCATCGCGTACACCCCCGGGGTAGCGAGGGTCAGCAGCGCCATCGCCGCCGACGAGACCCTGGCCGAACGCTTCACCTGGCGCGGCCGGCTCGTCGCTGTGGTCAGTGACGGCTCGGCGGTGCTCGGTCTGGGCAACATCGGCCCGGCGGCCGCCCTGCCGGTCATGGAGGGCAAGGCGGCACTGTTCCAGCAGTTCGCCGGCCTCAACGCGGTCCCCATCGTGCTTGACGCCACCAGCGTGGACGCCATCGTCGAGACCGTCGTGCGCATCGCCCCCTCGTTCGGCGGGATCAACCTCGAGGACATCAGCGCACCGCGGTGCTTCGAGATCGAGCGGCGGCTGCGCGAAAGGTTGACCATCCCGGTCATGCATGACGACCAGCACGGCACCGCCATCGTCGTCCTCGCCGCGCTGCGCAACGCGGCCGCGGTCACCGGGCGCACCCTCGGCGACCTCCGCGTCGTCGTGTCGGGCGCGGGCGCGGCGGGGGTGGCCTGCACGTCCATCCTGCTGGCCGCGGGCATCGGTGACATCGCCGTGGCCGATTCGCAAGGCATCGTGCACGACGCGCGGCCGGACCTGCCCGAGGTCAAGGGGAGCCTGGCGGCCCGGACGAATCTGGCCGGGCACCGCGGCTCGCTCGCCGAAGCTTTGGTCGGCGCCGACGTGTTCCTCGGGGTCAGCGCCGGCAAGGTCGACGAGGACGCCATCGCGACCATGGCTCCGGAGGCCATCGTGTTCGCGCTGGCGAACCCAACACCCGAGGTCGACCCCGAAGTGGCGCACCGGCACGCCGCCGTGGTGGCCACCGGACGAAGCGATTACCCGAACCAGATCAACAACGTCCTCGCCTTCCCTGGTGTGTTCAAGGGCGCCTTCGATGCGGGGGCGCGATCCATCACCGACGGGATGAAACTGCGCGCCGCGGACGCGTTGAGCGAGATTGTCGCCGCAGAGCTCAAGCCCGACTACATTCTGCCCACCGCGTTCGATCCCCGGGTGGTGCCGGCCGTGGCCGCGGCCGTCGCTGACCGGGCGCGCCGCGACGGCGTCTGCGACTGAAGTCGACCGGGCGCCACAGCGGCGTCTGCGCGGATAATGGACGGGTGATCTCGGTCGAGTTGGCCCGACGGCTGCGCGACGGTGGGTTGAAGTGGACGCCCGCCCCGGGCGACCGCTTCGTCGTCGCCGACCGCGACATGGACGACGACGTCTTCACGCTCAGCGAGATGACGGTCGATGTGCACAACTTCCCGAGCGGTGCGGTCATCGCGTTCAACGGCACCACCGAGTGGGCGCTGGACTCGATCGACGAGCGGCAGTCGATCTGGCTGCCGAGCGAGACCCAGCTCCGGGAAGGGCTGGCCGGAACGTTCCGTCGCCTCGAGCGCGAGGACGGACGCTGGCAGGTGACGATCGATGTGAGCGGCCGCAGCGTGTCGGTCGGGCACGATGACGCCGCCGAGGCCTACGGCCTGGCCCTGCTCCACCTGGTCACCGGCGAGGACGTCGCAGCCTGACCATTCAGGTCGGCATCACCGCGAATACATGCGCGCCCTCCCGAACATCCACCTCGTGCAACAGCCGCTCTCCGTCCACCAGCATCGACGACAGTGACCGAGCGACGGCAGCCTGTGCCGGGTCGGTGGTGTCCAGCCCGAGCAGCCGTTCGGTGACCGCCGCCGCCCGCTCTTTGCCCGTCGTGACGGCGGCGACCGCGTGTTCCCGGTCCGCCAGTGACGCGGGCTCGGCTTGGAGCCGGCTGAACGCGCCGACCGCCCCGCCGGCGGTGTACAGCAGCGGCCCGAGCTCCCGGTACGCACCGGCGCCCGCCTCCACCATGTAGCGGATCTCGCTGGCCTCCAGCAACGTGCGCACGATCCCGCCGGTCTGCGTGGCGGCGTGCTCCAGAGCGCGCCTGCCCTCGTTCACCTGCTCCAGCCGCTCGACCTCGGCGCGCCCGCGGTGGTTGAACCGCAGGCTCTCCTCGGCGTCGCTGATCACGTCCTGCGCGCGGCGCAGGCCACCACCGATGGCCCGGGACCGTTCCAGCCACCGCTCCACCGCCGGAGTGTTCAGCGGTGCGGCCAAGCCGTCGCCCATGTCGGCCAGCAACGCGCCGAGGTCCTCGCCGATGCCGCGCACCGTCCCGGCGCTCGACTTCACCTGGCTGGGCGGCGGCACCAGGAGGTTCACCGCCGCGCCGATGACCGCGCCTACCACGGTGTCGACTGCGCGCACGGCGCCATAGGCGCTGCCCAGGCTGTAGGCCAACAGCGCACTGATCGCGACCTGGCTCGAGGACGCGCCCAGCCGGAGCAGCTCGCCGATCATCAGGCCGCCGAGGACGACCAGCCCGATCGACCACCAGCGCAGCCCAACGGCATTGCCGACCAGAACGGCAATGGCCAGTCCCACGGAGACGCCGATGGTGAGCTGGATCGTCCGGGCCAGCGTGGCCCGCACCGTCACCTGGACGACGAGGACGGCGCCGAGCGAAGCCAGCACCGGTCGCGACGAGTTCATCAGCGACGCCACTTCCCAGGCCACGGCGGCCGCCACGGTCGCCTTCGCGATGCGCAGCAACGTGTCCGGCTGAATGTGCACGACGCCGCGGAGACCCACCCGGCGGAGCCGGGCCAGCCGGGCCTCGAGGCCAGTGCGCACCGAGGTCATGGCCTATTCCGGGTCGGCGTCGTCCCGGGCGAGCCAGGTCGCGAGCCGGTCCACCGCGGTCTCGAACTCAGGGTTCTGGTCGACGAACGTCTGGAGGCGGTCGGCCACCCAGGCCAGGCTGACCTCCTCGTCGCCGCGCCGGTCAGCCAGCTCCTCGATGCCGCGGTCGGTGAAGTACACGGACTACTCGCCGGCCGCCGGGTAGCGGACGCCGACCTGCGCGCGGGCGTCGTCCATGATCTCCATGATCGCGAGTGTGTCGTCCAGAGGCACCAGTGGGCTCTCGGTCAGGCCCGCCCGCAGGCATCGCTCGACCTCATCGATCTCGGGGCCGTACCCCTTCCCCGGCACCTCCACATGGACGGTTTCGGTGTCTCGGTCGGGGCCAGCGACCGAGGTCAAGGTGTCGGGGTGGTGGAACCGCGGCCCGACCTGGAGGTAGCCGTCCGTGCCACGGACCTCACCCCGGCACGAGGACGGCCCCTGCGAGGTGCACGCCACGTGCGCGTAGCGGTCGTCGCCATACGCCCACTGCATCGCGATCGTCGTGTCGGCGCCGGTGGGAGCCAGCGCCCCGGTCGCGGTCACGGACGTCGGCGCACCCAGGAACAGGTACGCGAACGTCGACGAGTAGACGCCGAGGTCGAGCATCGCCCCACCGCCCGCCGCCAGGTCGTACAGCCGGTGCGTGGGGTCGTACGGGAAGGGCACGCTCAGGTCGACCGCGACGCTGCGCACCGCGCCGATCCGTCCCTGCGCGATCCACTCCCGGGCCAGCCGTATAAGCGGGGTGCAGCGCATCCACATCGCTTCCATACAGAACAGGCGGCGCCGGCGGGCCTCGCCGATCACCTCGCGAGCCTGGCGAGCGTTGAGCGTGAACGCCTTCTCGACCATCACCGGCTTGCCCGCACTCAAGGCAAGGAGCGTGTGCTCATGGTGCTGGCCGTGCGTGGTGGCGATGTAAACGACGTCGGCCTCGTCCGCGACCAGCTCGGCATACGAGCCGTAGGCGCGCGGCGCACCCAGCTGGTCGGCCAGCGCCCGGGCCCGGCCCAGATCGCGGGCCCCGACCGCCGCCACCTCGTTGGTCGGACTGGCCTGGATCTCGCTGCCCACTGTGGCCGCGATGCCGCCGGCGCCGAGGATGGCCCAGCGCACCGGACGGTCGCCGATCGGCTCGCTCATTGGTGCACCATCAACGGGGCCACAAGGATCGGGGCCCCTGCGAAAGCGCGGAGCGTTCTATGCGGAGCGGTTTCGTGGGGTGATCTCACGACGGCGCCCGCGAGGTGCGGTAGATCGTCGCTTCCCACGGCCGCAGCGTCCCGACCGGGGAGGCTCGGTCTCCGTAGTTGGACAGGACCACCTCGGCGTCGGGCTCGGCGAGATCGACGGACTGTTCGGCAGCGCCGAAGTTGGCCAGCACCAGCAGCGTCTCGCCGTCCAGCGAGCGGGTGAACGCGTAGACGGTCTCGTGGTCGGGCAGCAGCATCCTAAAGTCACCCTCGGCGACGACCGGCAGATCGTGCCGGAGAGCGATCAACGCCCGGTAGTGCGTGAAGACCGAGTCCGGGTCGTCCACCTGCACCCCGGCGTTGATCTCCTTGTAGTTCGGGTTGGCCGGCAGCCACGGCGTGCCGGCGGTGAAACCGGCGTGCGGCGTGTCGTCCCACTGCATCGGGGTGCGGGCATTGTCCCGGCCGCGGGCCCGGATGGCGGCGAGAATGGCCTCCTCCGACATGCCCAGTTCCGTGCCGATACGCGCGGCGTGCAGCGACTCGACGTCCTGGACCTCGGCCATCGACGTGAACGGGAAGTTGGTCATGCCCAGCTCTTCGCCTTGGTAGATGTAGGGCGTGCCGCGGTGCAGGTGCAGCACGGTGGCCAGCGCCTTGGCCGAGAGGACGCGCCAGCGCGGGTCGTCGGAGCCGAACCGCGACACCGCGCGAGCCTGGTCGTGGTTGTCCCAGTAGAGACTGTTCCAGCCGGCCTCCGCCAGCGCTGTCTGCCACTTGCCGAACGAGGCCTTGAGGTCGGTGAGCCGCAGCGGACGGACGTCGAACTTTCCGTTCGGGCCGTGGTCGAGATTGACGTGCTCGAACTGGAACACCATGTCCACCTCGGCATTGGCCGGGTCGGTGAAGCGTTTGGCCTCCTCGACGGTCACTCCTGGCATCTCCCCCACCGTGATGAGCATCTTGTCCCGGCCGGCGATCACTTCGCGATTCAGTTCCTGAAGGAACTCGTGGATGCGTGGGCCGGTAATGAACTCGGCGTACCCGTCGCCGTACGGCCCGCCGAAGACCTGCGGGCCGTCCTTGAGCGGCAGCACCTTCGAGATCATGTTGATGACGTCCATGCGGAAGCCGTCCACACCCCGGTCCAGCCACCACCGCAACATCTTGTACAGCTCTTGCCGAACTACTGGGTTCTCCCAGTTCAGGTCCGGCTGCTTGCGGGTGAAGAGGTGCAGGTAGTACTCGCCGGTGGTTTCGTCCCACTCCCACGCCGAAGGCGCGAAGAACGCCCGCCAGTTCGTCGGCTCGGCGCCCGGCAAACCCGGCGCCATACCTTCCCGCGCCGGCCGCCACCAGTACCAGTCCCGTTTCGGGTTGGTGGTGCTCGACCGGGACTCGACGAACCACGGGTGTTCGTCTGACGTGTGGTTGATGACCACGTCCATGACGAACCGCATGTCGCGGGTGTGCAATTCGGCGATCAGCTCGTCTATGTCGGCGAGGGTGCCGAACATCGGGTCGACGTCCTGGTAGTCGCTGATGTCGTAACCGTTGTCGTCCTGCGGCGATCGGAAGAACGGCGATAGCCACACGACGTCGACGCCCAGCCGGTGCAGGTAGTCCAGCTTGGCGATGACACCACGGATGTCGCCAATGCCGTCGCCGTCGGAGTCGGCGAAGCTCCGTGGATACACCTGGTAGACAACGGCACTACGCCACCAAATCGATGCCTCTTCGCGCAAGCGCTCATCGATCGCTCGTTCCGCACCTGCACCCCACGGAATCGCTTCGCGATTTCGCGGGGGCCCCGCGCGGCGCTGACGCGCCTGCGATGCTCGCTCGCTTAGGGTCATACGTCGGACCCTATGCGGTCAGCCCAGAGCGCGGGCGACGACCTCGCTCTGCTGCTCGGCGTGCACGCTGGCCGATCCCACCGCGGGCGAGGCCGACGCCGGCCGGGCGGCCAGATGCAGCGCACGCGTGTCGCCCCGGGCGACGAGCTGCTCGGGCAGGTTCAGGGCGATGTACTGCCAGCCGCCCTGGTTCGCCGGCTCCTCCTGCGCCCAGACGAGCTCCGCCTGCGGATACGTCCCGAGCTCCCGGGCCAGCTCGTCAGCCGGCAGCGGGTAGAGCTGCTCGAGACGGACGACGGCGACGTCGGTGCGGCCGTCCTTAGTCAGCGCGGCCTCCAGGTCGTAGGCGATCTTGCCGCTGCACATGATCACGCGACGCACCTGGGCCGGATCCGCCGCCGTGCTGATGACCGGCTGGAACTCGCCGTCGGTGAAGTCCTCCAGCTGGCTGACCGCCGCTTTGAGGCGCAGCAGCGACTTCGGCGTGAAGCAGATGAGCGGCCGCCGCATGTGGCTCAAACCCTGCCGCCGCAGCAGGTGGAAGTAGCTCGCCGGCGTGGACGGAATGGCGATCGTCATGTTGTTCTCGGCGGCCAGCTGGAGGAACCGCTCCGGGCGGCCCGAGGAGTGGTCCGGGCCTTGGCCCTCGTAGCCGTGCGGCAGTAGCAGCGTGAGCGACGAGCGCTGGCCCCACTTCGCCTCGCCCGACGAGATGAACTCGTCGATGATCGTCTGGGCGCCGTTGACGAAGTCGCCGAACTGCGCCTCCCAGCACACCAGCGCTTTCGGGAAGGTCACCGAGTAGCCGTACTCGAAGCCGACCGCGGCGAACTCGCTCAGCAGCGAGTCGTAGGCGCGGAAGTCGGCCTTCTGGTCGGCAAGGTTGCGCAGCGGCGTGTACTCCTCGCCCGTGTTGCGGTCGACGAGGACGGCGTGCCGCTGGCTGAAGGTGCCGCGCCGCGAGTCCTGTCCGGCTAGCCGGACCGTCACCCCGTCTAGCACCAGAGCGCCGAAGGCGAACAGCTCGGCGGTGGCCCAGTCGACGTCGCCGCCGGTGGCCATGGCCACCCGCCGGTCAATGGTGGGCCTGAGCCGCGGATGGATGGTGAAGCCCTCTGGCAGGTTGGCGTAGGCGTCGCCGATGCGCTTGATCGTCTCGAGGCCGACTGCGGTGTCCACCGGCTTGGCCGGGCTGGTCGCATCCATGACCGGCTCCGGGGTGGGGCGGCCCGTGGCATTGCGGGTGTCGGCGAAGATGTGCTCGAGCTGGGCGTGGAAGTCACGCAGCCCGGCCTCGGCCTCCTCGACCGTGATGTCGCCGCGGCCGACCAGAGCCTCGGTGTAGAGCTTCCGCACGCTGCGCTTGTTGTCGATGATGTCGTACATCAGCGGCTGGGTGAACGAGGGGTTGTCGGCCTCGTTGTGCCCGCGCCGTCGGTAGCAGAGCATGTCGATGACGACGTCCTTGTTGAACTCCTGACGGAAGTCGACGGCCAGCTTCGCCACCCGCACACAGGCTTCCGGGTCGTCACCGTTCACATGGAAGATCGGCGCGGCGATCATCCGCGCGATGTCGGTGGCGTAGAGCGAGGACCGGGACGCCGACGGCGACGTGGTGAAGCCGACCTGGTTGTTGACCACGACGTGGACGGTGCCGCCGGTCCGGTAGCCACGCAGCTGCGAGAGGTTCAGCGTCTCGGCCACCACGCCCTGTCCGGCGAACGCGGCGTCCCCGTGCAGCAGGA
>DATAEG010000052.1:0-22064 GCA_036258135.1 Jatrophihabitantaceae bacterium
CACCTAACCGATTCTGCTCCGGACTCGGCGCACCGCGGCGTGATCTCGCTGACAGCCGCCCGCCCCGCTGTCAGCGGTGTACGTGACCTGTGCGCGCCGCCCGCCACGTCGACCGAACCCAGCACCGAGACTTCAAGCCGCCGCGTCACCCCGCCAGTCTGTCAGCCGATGCGAGGATCTTCCCGTGCCCGCCGACCTGGCTCCCATGCTCGCCACGCCCGGCGAACTGCCGCGCGCCGGCGCGGAGCGGTGGGCATATGAGCTCAAGTGGGACGGCATCCGGGCGCTCGCCACGATCGCCGACGGAACGGCGCGGTTGTCGTCGCGGACCGGCCGCGACATCACCTCCGCCTATCCCGAGCTGCGGCCGCTGGGCCATGTCACCCGCGGTCTGAGCGCGGTCCTGGACGGCGAGATCGTCGCGTTGGACGAGACCGGCCGGCCGAGCTTCGGGCGGTTGCAACGTCGCATGAACCTCCAGGATCCAGCCCAGGTGGCCGCGCTAGTCGACGAGGTTCCTGTTCGGTACGTGGTCTTCGACCTGCTCGAGCTCAACGGCGCTGATCTGACCCGGATCCCTTACCGGCAGCGCCGGGAGTTGCTGGAGCAACTGGAGATCGACTCGCCGGTCGCTGCGGTGCCGCCCAACTTCGTAGGCAAGGTCGAGGCCGCCGAACAGTTCAGCCGGACGCACGGCCTCGAAGGCGTCGTGGCCAAGCGTCTCGACTCTCTGTACCTGCCGGGGCGGCGCACCACGGCCTGGGTCAAGACCAAGTTCACCCACGACCAAGCCGTCGTGCTCGGCGGCTGGCGGCACGGCGAGGGCGCCCGCGAGCGGCTGGGTGCCTTGCTGATGGGTCTCCCGGCCGGTGACGGCACGCTGCTCTTCGTCGGGCGGGTCGGCAGCGGGCTTACCGAGCACGACATCGACACGTTGCTGCGCCGCTTCGGTGAGCTGGCGTCGGAGGTCAACCCGTTCGGCACGACCCTTCCGGCGATCGAGCAGCGCGGCGCGCTGTTCCTCGAGCCGGGCCTGGTCGGAGAGGTCCGCTACACGGAGTGGACGGCCGACAACCGGCTGCGCGCCCCGGTGTGGCGTGGACTGCGCACCGACCTCAGCGCAGCCGAGGTCGTCCGCGAAGGGGGCTGACGGTCGGTCACCAGCCCCCGCCGCCACCGCCTCCGCCGCCGCCCCCGCCTCCGCCGGAGAACCCGCCGCCACCTCCGCCGGACGAGCTCGGCGGAGATGCGGCCGCCGACGTCGCCGACGCGAAGCCCTGGCTGAAGGAGTCGATGCTGGACGACATGCCGGCGAAGGAGTTGGCGAGGCCGCCCGCCGCGTACGGCACGTACCACGGTGCGAAGCCGACGCCGTTGGCGCCCTCCACCTCTGCGGGGAACGTGGCACGCAGCCCGTTGGAGAACTCCTTGGCCACCCCGAGGGCGACGGCGTACACCAGGTAGCGCTCGTAGAGCACAACGTCCCACGTGCGGCTGGTGGTGCCCAGCCGGGTGAAGTCCTTGAGGTAATGCCGCAGGCCCTTAAGCTCGTAGAAGGTGCGATTACCGGCCGGGGTGCGCTTGCGGAGCGTTGGCATGGCGCAGGCCAGCCCGACGCCGGTGGCCAGGGCGACGAAGCCCAGCGGGTTGTCCTTGCCGAACGCGGTGATCAACCCGAGTACGACGCAAACGAGCGCGAGGCCCGCAACGGCTGGCCACTTCCAGGGCGCGGTCTTGTCGTCGAAGCCGTACCCGCCGTAGACGTCCCCGACCTTGGACTTGAAACCGGAGATCCACTTGGCCGACTGCGTCCGATTGGCCTTCAGCTCGGCCAGGAACTGTGCCTGGGTCGCCGTGGACTGCTGACCGAACAGCTTGGTCAGCGCGTCGGACTCGAACAACAGGAGCCCGTCCAGGGGCTTGGCGGTGCGCTCGAACGCGAACTCCCTACGTTTGGGCTCGGTGATGGTCAGGTAGCCGCGCTGGGCGAGGTCGACCAGCGTGCAGGTGAAGGCGTCATCCTTGATGCTGCCGAACCGCATCACCGCTTGCGAAACGGCCGGCGGGTCGTTCGGCGGGTCGCGCCAGTACTCCGGGATATCGGCCGGCTTGGGCAATTCGGCGCCGTAGCGTCGGAAGATGGGCACGGCCAGCCCGATGGCCAGAACGGAGACAACGACAGAACCCACCCCGAGGGCCTCGTGGATGAGGTGCTCGCGGTGTACCTGCGCCTGGAGTTCGCGACGCTTGGCGTTGGCCTGGTCGGCCGCCGCCTGCTCCGCGGCCTGTATTGCTCCGCGCAGCGGCGGACCGGACGGGGTGCCTGCGAAGTCGCTTACCGGCTCCAGCAGGCGCACCTCCACGTAGTTTCCGGCCGGGTTCCCCGTCACGTGCAACAGCACGTCGGTGCCGTCGTAGCTCAACTCGCCCTCGAGCACGCCGTGCCCCCAGGCCTGCAACTGGTGGCGGGAGGACGCCAGCGTCTTGATGCGGACGTCGACGTTCAGCTTCGGCGCCTCAGTGCCGAGGAACTGCCAGTACAGGACGGCAGTGTCCGGAGCCAGGTGGGCGGCGTTGCCGACCGTGTAGCGCACTTCGTAGATGTGCTTGCCGGAAACGGTTTGGTCCGCCGATCCCCACTTGACATAGCCCGGCCTGGAGTCGGCGATGGGGACCAGTGCGCCGTTCTCGGTGACCGTCGGGGTGGTCAGCGTGTAGTCGGCGGTACCGAGCCGATCGGCAACGGCGTGCGAGGCACTTGCGTTGATCTCGCGTTTGCCGCCGTGGCAGCCAGACCCGAAGTCGTAGCTCTCCGTCTCGACCACGTCCATCGAGCCGTCCGGATGCAACGTGGCCGTGCCGTTCATCGCCGTCCAGTCGCAGCCGTGACTCGTACCGCTGAGGTGGCGCGCCGCGGGGATCACCCAGCCGATGGCGACCCAGGCGACGACAATGACGATCCACTTGGCGCGGAAGTTCCTGATCCGGTCGAGCACGCCCACCCCCCGTTGCTTCGGTGCGAGCGCGATTATGCGGCACAACAACTCCTCCCGACGAGGGAAGCGCTTGCTCGGCCCGTGGCCCCGCGGTCAACTACTCTGGCGGCGTGCAACCCGGCGGCTCGAACATGGCGCAGCTGATGAAGCAGGCGCAAAAGATGCAGCAACAGCTGGTCGCCGCCCAGGAGGAGCTGGCCGCGGCCGAGGTCACCGGCACTGCCGGCGGCGGCCTGGTGACGGCGGTCATGTCCGGTACAGGCGAGTTGCGCGCGATCGCCATCGACCCGAGTGTCCTGGACCCGGACGACGCTGAGACGGTTCAGGATCTCGTCGTCGCCGCTGTGCACGACGCCGCCCGCGCGGTCGCCGACCTCAGCGCGGAGAAGATGGGACCGTTGTCGCAGGGCCTGAACCTGCCGGGCCTGGACCTGCCCGGTCTATGACGCGTCTGCCCGCCGACCGGCCCGCGAGCGTTCCCGGATGACGCTGATGTACGAGGGAGCCGTCCAGGACCTCATCGATGAACTGGGCCGCCTGCCCGGGATCGGGCCGAAGAGCGCCCAGCGCATCGCCTTCTACCTGCTCGCCGCGGAGGAGGGCGACGTCGAGCGGCTGGCCGCGGCGATGACCCGCATGAAGCGGCAGGTCCGGTTCTGCCGGATCTGCGGCAACGTGGCCGAGGAGGACGAGTGCCGCATCTGCCGTGACCCGCGCCGCGACGGCAGCGTTATCTGCGTGGTCGAAGAGCCGAAGGACGTCGTGGCTATCGAGCGGACGCGGGAGTTCCGGGGTCGCTACCACGTCCTCGGCGGCGCTATCAGCCCGATCGACGGCATCGGCCCAGACGACCTGCGGGTGCGCGAGCTCATACAGCGGCTTTCGGAGGGCTCCATCACCGAGCTCATCCTGGCCACCGACCCGAACCTGGAAGGCGAAGCGACCGCCAGTTACGTGGCCCGCATGGTCGCTCCACTGGGCCTGACCGTCACGCGGCTGGCCAGTGGACTACCCGTCGGCGGCGACCTCGAGTACGCCGACGAGGTGACCCTCGGCCGGGCTTTTTCCGGCCGGCGCAAGATCGAGTGAGCCGTGACTGTCCCTGTGCCTGACCCCCGGACACGTCCTCTCAGCCCGGCCCGTATCGGCGTGGCGCTGGTGGCAGTGCTCGCGGTGGTCGGCGGCATCGCGTTCGCGGTCACCGCGCTCACTGAGGTCGCCAGCCCACGGTCGACCGTGGCCGACTACTTCGCGGCGCTCCGCCATGCCGACGCTCCAGCGGCGCTGAGCCTCGGGCCGCGACCAAACGGCGACACTCGGCTCCTCACCTCCGCGGCGTTGCGCGAGCAGCAGCGGCTCGGCCCCATCTCCGAGGTCACGGTCGGCGGCACAACGGAAAACGGGAGCCGGGCCGCCGTCGCGGCGTCGTACCGCGTCGGCGGTGCAGCACCGACGACGCGCAACGAGACCATCGCGCTGCACCGCAAGGGCAATGGCTGGGAACTGGACCGTAGCTCGTCGCTCGTCAGCGTCCACCTCCGCAACGCCGCGCGCCGGACCACGCTGGCCGGGTTGGCGGTGCCGTCGATGCCGGTGCATGTGTTCCCAGGCGTCCTCCCGCTGCGCTTCGACACGGCGGCATTGCAGATGGATCCGAAAGTGCCGACGGTCACGCTCTCCGCGGACGCCGACCTCAACGTCGGAGTCGTGCTGTCCGAAGCGGGACGACGCGCGCTCGCCGGACAGCTGGACTCCGCGGTCGCCGTGTGCCTGCGCCACCCGCCGACGCCCTGCCCACTGGAGGCCACCGCCACCCGCACCGTGCCCGGCAGCCTGCGCGGCACGGTAACGGCACCGCCCTCGGTCGGCCCGCCGCAGCTCGTGCTCAGCGGCACCGACGCCGACGGCCTGGTCACTGCCAGCGGCAGGTTCAGGGCCGACGCGCATTGGACCGTGCTGGACTTCGAGAACCAGCCCCAGCAGAAGCACGGCACGGTGAGCATCGACTACCGCGCCCAGCTGTATGTCTCCAAGCCGGCCGCGATCGTCTGGCAGCCGGAATGACGACGGGGCGCCGGCTGACGGCGGTGGTCGCGGTGGCAGCCGCTCTGCTCACCGTGTTCGCGCTCGCGCCGCCCGCGGGCGCGGCGCCCGGCACCGCCCGCTACCCCGAGTACTGGTGGGACCGCTGGGGAGTTCCCGACCTGTGGGCCTCCGGCCACCGCGGCCACGGCATCACGGTCGCGGTCGTGGACACCGGTGTCCAACGGATACCGGCGTTGGCCAAAGTGCTGGTCGGCGGCAAGGACTTCACCGGGCTGGGCGGCAACGGCCAGACCGACCGCGAGCGCGACATCTTCTCGCACGGCACCGCGATGTCGTCGATCATCGCCGCGCAGCCCTCGTCCAAGCCGATGCTGGGGACGGCCCCCGGCGCGTCGATCATGCCTCTCGCTGTCCCGCTGGGCGGGGTGCGCTCGACCGTCGAGACCGACCGCACCGCGGCGGCCATCGACTTCGCCTCGTCGCACGGCGCCAAGATCATCAGCATGTCCTTCGGGGCGCGCCGCAACCCGATCCTGAACGCCCGCGAGCCCTGCCCCGAGGACAGTCAGGCAGCGATCTTCCGCGCCCTGGTGCGAGGCGCGCTGCTGGTGGCGTCCGCCGGCAACGACGGTGAGCAGAAGAGTCCAGTGGCCGATCCCGGCGTCTGCCTCGGCGTCATCACGGCGGCGGCCACCGACGCCGCGAATCGAGTCGCTGGCTTCTCCTCGCGGCACGGCTATGTCACGGTCGCGGCGCCGGGCGTCAACATCCTGTCGCTGAATCGCAACAGTGACCTGTTCGTCGGCGCCGGCACGTCGCAGGCGGCTGCCTTGACCAGCGCCGCGCTGGCGTTGATCTGGTCGGCCTACCCGCGCGAGTCGAACCGCCAGATCTCCGCCCGGCTGGTCGGCGGTGCGCAGGACGCCGGCCCGGCTGGACGCGACCGCGCGTACGGCTACGGGCTGGTCAACCCGGGACGGTCGGTGCGCCTGCGGTTGACCGCCTCGACGCCGAACCCAGTCTTCGCCGCCGCCGACCCCTTCCTGGCCCAGCTCAAGTCGGCTGAGCAGCACCTCACCGCCCCTGCCCCGGTGCGAGCTGGGCCGCCTGGGATCGCCCGCCGCGGCACGGAGCCCGGCCGCTCGGCGGCTCAACGCGCCCTCATCGGCGCCGCCGTGGCGACGCTCGGCCTGGTCGGTCTCTTGGCCGCGTTGTGGCCACGGCGCCGCCGCCGCATCGAACCAGTACCCGCAGCCGGGCCGTGGCCGCCACCGCCGGCCCGGCTACCGCCGCAGGGCTGGACCGTGCCGGTTGCGGTTCCGCCGCCTAGCGGACCAGAGCCCGGGCCACCCGGTTCATCCCACTGACCACCGCGCGCAGTGACGCGGCGACTATCGACTCGCTGATGCCCACGCCCCAAAGCACGCGCTCGCCGATCTCCAGTTCGAGGTAGGCCGCCGCCTCGGCGCCCTGCCCGGTGGTGAGGGCGTGCTCCGCGTAGTCGTGCACGCGGATCGCGTCTCCGCCGAGGCCGAGCTCGGTTCCGGACAACGCGGAGCAGAACGCGTCGATCGGCCCGTTGCCGATCCCCGAGATCTCGCGGGGCACGCCGTCGATCGTGATGGTCGCGGTCACCCGCTCAACGCCGTCGTCGCGTGAGCTGTTGAACCTCGCGAGGGCGAAGCGTCCGCCCTCTGGGAACAGGTACTCCGCGGCGAAGATCTGCCACATGTGCGCGGCGTCGACCTCGCCGCCCTCACCGTCGGTGAACCGCTGAATCACCTGGCTGAACTCGATCTGCAGTCGGCGGGGTAGGTCGAGGGAGTGCTCGGTCTTCATGATGTACGCGACGCCGCCCTTGCCGGACTGCGAGTTGACCCGGATGACCGCCTCGTAGGAACGGCCGACGTCTTTCGGGTCGATCGGCAAGTATGGCATCTGCCAGGGCATCTGACCGATCGGGATGCCTTGCTCGGCGGCCCGCTTCTCGAGGTCCTCGAAGCCCTTCTTGATCGCGTCCTGGTGCGAGCCGGAGAAGGACGTGTACACCAGGTCGCCCGCGTACGGGTGCCGCTCGTGGACGTCGATGCGGTTGCAGTACTCGGCGGTGCGCCGGATCTCGTCGATGTCGCTGAAGTCGATCATCGGGTCGATGCCCTGGCTGTACAGGTTCAGTCCCAGCGTCACCAGGTCGACATTGCCGGACCGCTCGCCGTTGCCGAACAGGCACCCTTCGATGCGTTGGGCACCGGCCAGGACGGCCAGCTCCGCGTCCGCGATCGCCGTGCCGCGGTCGTTGTGGGTGTGCACCGACAGGCAGACGTGCTCACGACGGGACAGATGCCGCGACATCCACTCGATCTGGTCGGCGTAAACGTTCGGTGAGGACCGCTCCACGGTGCAGGGCAGGTTGAGGATGATCTCCCGGTCGGCGTCCGGCTGCCAGACGTCCATCACGGCCTCGCAGATCTCCAGCGAGTAGTCCAGTTCGGTGTCCATGAAGATCTCGGGGGAGTACTCAAACCCGACCTCGGTGTCGCCCAGGTAGTACTCGGCGAACTTCATGATGTGCTGGGTGCCGTTCACTGCAATGGCAGTGCACTCCGTGCGGCCGTCGCCGCCGAAGCCGAAGACCACCCGGCGGAACAGGGGTGCCGCGGCGTTGTACATGTGCACCGCCGCGCGCGGGGCGCCGATCAGGGACTGGACAGTGCGCTCGATCAGGTCCTCGCGGGCCTGGGTCAGGACCGAGATCTGGACGTCCTCGGGTACCTTGCCGCCCTCGATCAGCTCACGGATGAAGTCGAAGTCGGTCTGGCTGGCCGCTGGGAAGCCGACCTCGATCTCCTTGTAGCCCATCCGCGTCAGCAGGTCGAACATGGCGTGCTTACGGGTGGGGTTCATCGGGTCGATGAGCGCCTGATTCCCGTCCCGGAGGTCGGTGGACAGCCAGCGCGGCGCCTTCTCAAACCGCTGTGTTGGCCACCGGCGATCGGGCAGGTCGACCTGCGGAAAGCGGGCGTAGCGGTGGAACGGCATGCCCGAGGGTCGGGCGAACTTGGACGGGTTGCTGGTCATGGACTGCTGCTCCTCGATACCGGATGGACGGACGTTCCGGTCGGCGCAGCAAAGACTCCGCGACGAGGTGCCGACCGGTGCTACCGGTCCTCGTCGCGGCGGCGAAGAAGCAGCCAGCGCGCCATGACGCAAGGAGCGTAGCAGTGCGCATCGAGGTGCTTCGGCGTCGGCTCAGCGACGGGCTACTGTCTGTCCGTGCCGCACACCGTCGTCGCCGAGATCGTCGGCAACGTCGGTGAGGTGCTGGTCGCCGTCGGTGAACATGTCGGCGCCGAGGACCCTGTCGTGCTGCTCGAGTCCATGAAGATGGAGATTCCCGTGCTGGCCGAAGTGGTCGGCACCGTCGTCGCTCTCGCGGTGACCGCCGGTGACCTCGTCCAGGAGGGCGACACCATCGCCGAGATAGAACCCGACGCCGCGCCGCGGCGTCCATGAGAAGGAGCTGTCGATGACCGCAGCCACCTACCCGGCGCGCCGGGGTGAACGCATCGTTCTCGCCGACCTGCTGCCCGGCTCTCTCGTACGCGACACCGTGTTGGTGTTGGGCGGGGCGGCGTTGACTGGACTGTCCGCGCAGGTGTCGATCCACACGTCGCTCACGCCCGTGCCGTTCACCCTTCAGACGCTCTCGGTCCTGGTCGTTGGCGCTGCGCTCGGTTCAGTCCGCGGGGTGCTATCGATGCTCGTGTACCTGCTCGCCGGGGCGGCTGGCGTCCCGTGGTTCGCCAGCCACTCCAGCGGGTGGGGCGGCCCGACGTTCGGCTACATCATCGGCTTCGTGCTGGCCGCCGGCGTCGTGGGCGAGCTCGCCCGGCGCGGCAACGACCGCGCGGTGCTGTCGACGATCGGCCTCATGGCGCTGGGCAACGCGGTCATCTACGCGATCGGTGCCACCTGGCTGGCCCACGACGCGCACCTGTCCGCCGCGAAGGCCATCGAGCTGGGTGTGACGCCGTTCCTGCTCAGCGACGCGGCGAAGATCGCCATCGCTGCCCTGGCGTTCCCGGCGGCTTGGCGGCTGGTGGGTCGTTAAGGAAGCTTGGTGATGTCGATCTTGGCCACGGTGGTGCCTCGATAGTCCGGTGCCCAAAGCGTCGAACCGTGCCCGTCGAGGACGAACGGGTTGCCGTCATTGGTCGGCCATGGTCCGGTGACGGCGTCCGTCCCGACGTCGATGCGGAACAGCGATCCGTCCGCGCACGGCACCCACACTCCGCCCGCGACCACGGCGCCGTCCTGCGGCACCCGGGCCGCGCCGAGGTGGATGGTCTTGGCGATCGTCGCGTTGGCGGTATCGATGCGGACCACGTCACCGTTAGCGGTCTGACTGATCCACACGGCGTCGTCGGTGAAGGCGGTCCAGGTCGGTCGTCCAGGCACGGTCAGCCGCTTGACCACGCGGGTGCTGGCAGCGTCGATCTGGACCACTTGGTTGGCGGTACCCAGCGTGACCCAGAGCGAGCCGTGCGACGGAGCGATGCCGGTGGGCTGCCCGCCGGTGGGCACGACGGTGCGCTTGTTCGTGATGGCGTCGATGCGTGAGACGGTGCCGTCGAGGTAGTCGGTCACCCAGGCAGCGCCGTCGAGGAAGGCGACGTCGTAGGGCTGATTGCCGGTGGTGATGGTGCGCTGGACGGCTCCTGTCGTGGCGTTGACGCGGGTGAGGCTCGAATCGCCGTAGTTCTCCACCCACACCGATCCGGCACCGAGCGCCACTCCGCACGGCGACAGGCCGACCTTGATCGGCTTGCCGGGTTTCCCGGTGCTCGGGTCCAGCCACTGCAACGTGTTGTCTCCGTAGTTGCTGACCCAGATCCGCTGCCGGCTGGCCACGACGCCGCACGGTTGCGTGCCCACCGTGATGCGTTTGGTGATGAATGCACCGTCCCGGGCCGGGCCGCTCGAACTTGGCCGCGACGTCGGCTTTTGGCTCGTTGCCGTCGGCGGCTTCGCGGCGCCGGAGCTGCATGCGGCCAGCGCGACACAGATGGGCAGGACGAGAAGGAGGTGAGCTCGCACAGTCAGAAGTTACTTCAAACGTGAAGTAGTTTTCGGCAACGATGTGGCAACGATCGCGCGCCGTACGATGCGGAGGTGGCGTTCACCCGAGGACCGCTGCTCCTGATCTATGCGTTGAGCCACCAGAGCTCGCAGCTTCTGGCGGCGCGGTTCGCGGGCTGCCCGCTTACCCCGGACGACTTTGCCGTCTACAGCGCACTACGGCTCATGGCGCCGTGTACGCCGTCCGACCTGGCCAATACCCTCGGGATGCGGGCGTCCACGCTGTCGAACTACCTGCGTCGAATGCAGGAGCGTGGCCATCTGCGCCGTCGGCGCAACCCGCGAGACGGTCGCTCCACGCTCATCCGGCTCACCCCGAGCGGAGTGCGCGCCACCGAGGGCTGCTTCCCGGCGTTCGGTGCGGCTATCAGAGCGGTGCGAACCCGACTTGGCGACCGCGAGAACGACGTCCTCGCGGCCATGGAGGAACTCAGCCGCTGCCTTGCCGAGGCCATCGCCGAGGCGCCAGCCGAGCTCCACGTTGCGGCACAGGGCTGATTCCGCAGCGCCGGTACCCTTTACAGGCGTATTCCCGGGAGCAAGGAGCGGCAATGGGCCTCGTCGTGCAGAAGTACGGCGGCTCCTCCGTCACCGACGCCGAACGGATAAAGCGGGTCGCCGACCGCATCGTCGCCACCCGGCGGGGAGGGCACGACGTCGTCGTCGTGGTGTCGGCGATGGGCGATACCACCGACGAGCTCCTGGAGCTGGCCCAGCAGGTCTCGCCGGTGGCCGACGGCCGCGAACTCGACATGCTCCTCACCGCCGGTGAGCGGATCGCAATGGCACTGCTGGCCATGGCCGTCAACGCCCTCGGCTACACGGCGCAGTCGTTCACCGGCTCGCAGGCCGGTGTGATCACGACGTCCACGCACGGGCGGGCGCGGATCATCGACGTGACTCCTGGGCGGATCCGCACGGCACTGGAACGCGGCAACGTGGCGATCGTGGCCGGCTTCCAGGGCGTCGCGCAGGACACCAAGGACATCACGACCCTGGGTCGCGGCGGCTCCGACACGACCGCGGTGGCTCTTGCCGCCGCGCTCAACGCGGACATCTGCGAGATCTACAGCGACGTGGACGGCGTCTTCACCGCCGACCCGCGCATCGTCCAGAACGCCCGGCGGCTGGCGCACATAACGTATGAGGAAATGCTCGAGATGGCCGCCTGCGGGGCGAAGATCCTCATGCTGCGCTGCGTGGAGTACGGCCGCCGCTACGGCGTACCCATCCACGTGCGGTCCTCGTTTTCAAGCAAACCAGGCACCATCGTTACCGGCTCCATGGAGGATCTCGAGGTGGAACAGGCGATCATCGCGGGCGTGGCCCACGACCGCAGCGAGGCCAAGGTGACCGTGGTCGGGGTGCCGGACAAGCCGGGTCAGGCGGCCGCCATCTTCGGAGCCATGGCCGACGCCGCGATCAACATCGACATGATCGTGCAGAACGTCTCGACGCGCGGCACCGGGCGCACCGATGTCTCGTTCACGTTGCCGCGTGCCGAGGGGCCGCTGGCCATCGAGGCGTTGCAGCGCATCCAGGACGCGGTCGGCTTCGAGGACCTGACCTACGACGACCACATCGGCAAGCTCTCGCTGATCGGCGCCGCCATGAAGTCGAACCCGGGCGTGTCCGCGCGGCTGTTCGCGGCGCTCTCCGCTACGGGCATAAACATCGAGATGATCTCCACCTCGGAGATTCGCATCTCGGTTGTGTGCCGTGATACCGAGTTGGACGACGCCGTCCGTTCGGTTCACGACGCATTCGATCTGGGCGGCGAGGACGAGCAGGCCGTCGTTTACGGAGGAACAGGAAGATGACGCGAGTTGCAGACACGCCACCAGATCGCTGCGCGATCCGGCGGGGACCCCGTCTGTGGGGCGCAAGTTGGGAGTCCATGTGAGAGTTGCGGTGGTGGGCGCCACCGGCCAGGTCGGCGGGATGATGCGTCGCGTCCTGGCCGAGCGGTCGTTCCCGGTGGACGAGATCCGGTACTTCGCGTCGTCCCGGTCGGCGGGGCAGATGCTGCCGTGGGGCGATGGCAAGGTCGAGGTGGAGGATGTGGCGAGCGCCGACTACCGCGGCCTCGACATTGCGCTGTTCTCGGCCGGCGCGGGCGCGTCCCGTGAGTACGCGCCCCGGTTCGCCGCCGCGGGCGCCACCGTCGTCGACAACTCCTCTGCGTGGCGCATGGACCCCGACGTGCCACTCGTGGTAAGCGAGGTCAATCCGCAAGCCGCCCGCAACGCGCCGAAGGGGATCATCGCCAACCCGAACTGCACCACGATGGCGGCTATGCCGGTGCTCAAGCCGCTGCACGACGAGGCCCAGCTAGTGCGTCTGGTGATCAGCACCTACCAGGCCGTGTCGGGCGCAGGGCTCTCAGGCGTCAAGGAACTCGACGCGCAGATCCATGCCGTGGCGGTGCGGGCGGCCGAGTTCACCCACGACGGTTCGGCGGCGTCGTTCCCCGAGCCGGTGAACTTCCCGCAGCCGGTGGCGTTCAACGTCGTCCCCGAGGCCGGCGCGTTCGTCGACGACGGCACCGAGGAGACCGTCGAGGAGCAGAAGCTGCGCAACGAGTCGCGCAAGATCCTCGACATCCCCGGGCTGCGGGTGTCCGGGACGTGCGTGCGGGTGCCGGTGTTCACCGGGCACTCGCTGTCGATCAACGCCGAGTTCGGCCGGCCCATCTCTCCGGACCGGGCCCGAGAGCTGCTCGCCACCGCACCGGGCGTCGAGCTGCGCGGCGTCCCGACCCCCTTGTACGCGGCGGGCAAGGACCCGAGTTTCGTGGGCAGGATCCGCATCGACCCTGGCGTCGACGGCGGCCGTGGCCTGGCCCTGTTCGTCAGCAACGACAACCTGCGCAAAGGTGCGGCGCTGAACGCGGTGCAGATCGCCGAACTGCTCATCTGACCCGCCGTCCCGTGGGCCCGGAGGAGCCGCTACGCGGCGGCAACATGAGCAGCGGGGTCGTGCGGGTCCGAGATACCGTCCGACGCTCGGCCGGTCCGTGGACGCCGGCGGTGCACGCGCTGCTCGGCCATCTGCACGACGTCGGCTTCCGCGGCGCACCGCGTGCGCTCGGCGTTGACGAGCAAGGCCGGGAGGTCCTCACGTTCGTGCCCGGCGTGGTGGCCTGGCCGGACCAGTTCCAACTGGTGGACGCCGACGAGCAGTTGAGGCGCGTCAGCCGACTCATTCGCGAGTTCCACAATGCGGTGGCCGGGTTCGTGCCGCCGCCGGACGCGCAATGGCAGGCACTCATCCCCGCGGACGGCGACGAGATCATCGCGCACCACGACCTGGCGCCGTGGAACCTCGTCGTCGGCGAGAAGCAGTGGGCGTTCATCGACTGGGACGTGGCGGCCCCGGGCACCCGGCTGTGGGATCTGGCGTACGCCGCGCACGGCTTCGTGCCGTTGAGCGCCGACCCAGCCCGCCAGCGGGCCGACGCCGGGCACCGGCTGCGCGTCTTGGCCGACGCCTATGGCCTCACCGAGCGCGAGCGTGTCGAGCTCGTGCCTCTGCTGGCCCGGCGTGCCGAGTCGATGCGTACGTTCCTCGCCGAACAGTCCGCGCGCGGAGCGCAGCCGTGGACCCGGCTCTGGCAGGAGGGCCATGGCGCCGTCTGGCGAGCGGACGCCGACTATATCGCCGAACGCGAGCAGTCGTGGTTGGACGCCCTGGTTGCCTAGGAGGGTGCCGGTCGCTCACATCGCGCCGGTAGGCATCGGCGCGTTCCAGTCGAAGGGCGTCATGTCACGCAGCAGCCGGCGGCGCCGGTTGCGCGGCAGGTGGTCGATGAAGAGGATCCCGCGCAGGTGGTCGGTCTCGTGCAGCAGGCATCGGGCGAAGAAGCCGGTGCCGGTCACCTCGACCGGTTTGTTGTGCTTGTCGACGCCACGGACGACGACGTGCGTGGGCCGGGCCAGCTCGTGGAACGGTCCCGGCACGGACAGGCACCCCTCCTCACCGGCGTCGAGCTGGCCGTCGGCGACGACGACCTCCGGGTTGACCACGTACCCGGTGTGGCGCACGCCGTTGTCGTCGCGGCAGTCGTAGACGAAGACGGCCCGGTCGTCGCCGATCTGCGGCGCCGCCAGGCCCGCACCCGACGCGATCCGGTTGGTCTCGAACATGTCGTCGATGAGCTGGGCCAGCTCGTCGTCGAACTCGGTGACCTTGCGGGTGGGGGTGGACAACGCCGGATCGCCGACGATCCGGACGGGGCGGGCGGTACCTGGCACGTCGTCCGATCCTAGTGAGCCAGCCCCGGGGGCGACGTTGGTCCGACCGTGGGTTGGTCGGCGGGGATGAGCACGCCTTCACGGGGCAGTCGACGAACGACAACGACCCCTTCTGCCGCGTGTGAGGGAGCTGACGCGTCGCCGCACTGGCCTTCGCTGAGCCGCCGGTGCGGCCAAACGGTCTTGCCTATGTGCCGGAAGAGGTTGAGATGCTTACCACGCGTGCCAAATCTTGGACTCGCCACGCCTGCAGGCGGGTTCAAACATCGAACAACTGGTCACGACGGTGTCGGGGTGGCGGGATTTGAACCCACGACTTCTTCGTCCCGAACGAAGCGCGCTACCAAGCTGCGCCACACCCCGGTGTAGCCGGCCCAGCATACCCGAGCTGCAGGACAGGTTATGCCGAGTCAATCGGCCCGCGGGACCAGGGTAAGCAGGGTGGCCTCGGGAAGGCAGGCGAACCGGATGGGCATGAACGGGTTGGTGCCCACCCCGGCCGACACGTGGAACCAGGTGCGCTCGTCCCACCGGTGCAGCCAGCGGGCCCGGTGTACGTCGATGCCGCAGTTGGTGACGATGGCCGGGCCGAACGGGACGCGGATCTGTCCGCCATGGGTGTGGCCGGCCAGCACCAGCTCGTAGCCGTCGGCCGCGAACCGACCGATCAACTCGGGCTCGGGGGAGTGCACCAGGCCGATGCCGACGGTGGCATCGGTGCGTGGGCCGGCGATCTGCTCGTACCTCGCGCGGTGCAGGTGTGGGTCGTCTACGCCGGCCAGCGCCACGGTCGCCGCGCCGAGGGGCAGGACCGTCCGTAGGTGCGTCAGTTCGGTCCAGCCCTGCTCGACCATGGCCGTTGCCAGCTCCGGCCACGGCATGTCGGGAAGGCGGGGCCGCGGCTCTCGTCCGGTGAAATAGGCGACCGGGCTGCGCGGCGTCGGGATGTAGTAGTCGTTGTTGCCGGGCACGAACACCGCGGGGAAGCGTGCCAGCGGCTTGAGCGTCTCGAGGATGGCTGGGATCGAGTCCGGGTCGCTGATCGTGTCACCGGTGTTGACCACGAGGTCCGGCTCCAGCCGGGCCAGCTCGCGGACCCACCGATTCTTGCGCGTCTGCGCCGCGGTGATGTGCAGATCGGAGACGTGCAGGACGCGAATCGGTGCGGCCCCGGCGGGCAGCACCGGCACGTCGAAGCGGCGGAGGGTAAACAGGTTGCGCTCGATCAGCGCACCGTAAACAGCGCACCCGACTCCGGCCGCCGCGACTGCCGCTGCGCCGCGGCCCACTCGATGCACGAGGGCAAGCGTAGGTGGCGCCATCCCCGGAATACGCTCGGGCCATGCCCAACTCCGTCCTCGATCTCTTCCGTCTTGACGGCCGAACGGCGGTGGTGACCGGCGCCACCCGCGGGCTGGGCCGAGCCTTCGCCCTCGCGCTAGCCGAGGCAGGCGCCGACGTCGTCGTGGTCGGTCGGGACGCGGCCGCCGCCGAAAAGGTGGCCGGCGAGCTTGCCGAGCGCGGCCGGAAGAGCCTCGTCGTGCTGGGCGACATCCGGGACCGCGCGTCCGTCAGGTCGGTCTGCGAACGGAGCGTGGCACATTTCGGCGGGGTCGACATCCTGGTCAACAACGCCGGCACGTGCATCCATAAGCCCGCGCTCGAGGTCACCGACGACGAGTGGCGCGACGTCATGAGCACCAACGTCGACGCGCTCTGGCTGTGCTCGCAGATCTTCGGCGCGCACATGGTCGAGCGTGGCCGCGGCGCCATCGTCAACATCGGCTCCATATCCGCGCAGATCGTCAATCGCCCGCAGTGGCAGCCCGCGTACAACGCCTCCAAGGCGGCCGTCCACCAGCTCACCCGCAGCCTGGCCGCGGAGTGGGCGCCCTTTGGCGTCCGCGTCAACGCGGTGGCGCCGGGCTATGTCAAGACCGACATGGCACCTGTGGACGAACCGCGCTTCCAGCGGTACTGGATCGAGGATGCGGCCATGGGCCGGTACGGGCTGCCCGCGGAGATCGCCGGGGCGGTGGTCTACCTGGCCAGCGACGCGTCCAGCTTCGTCACCGGCTCGGTTCTGGTGGCCGACGGCGGCTACACCGTCTTCTGACTCGGCACTAATCTCGGCACCGTGGCCGAGTTGAAGGAGCGCCTACGCACCGACCTCACCAGCGCGATGAAGGCGCGCGACGAGGTGCGAACGGCCACGGTGCGCATGGTCCTCACGGCCATCACCACCGAGGAGGTGGCCGGCAAGCAGGCGCGCGAGCTGGACGACGTCGAAGTGCTCAAGGTCATCGCCCGCGAAGCCAAGAAGCGGCGTGAGGCGGCCGAGGCGTACGACGTGGCCGGTCGCGCCGAACTAGCGGGCCGGGAGCGTGCCGAGGGCGAGGTGCTTGCCGAATACCTACCGCGTCAGCTCGACGACGCCGAGCTGACTGAACTGGTCCGCGCCGCCGTCGCCGAGACGGGCGCCACCGAACCGCGCCAAATGGGCGCGGTGATGAAGGTGGTCACGCCTCGCACTGCCGGACGCGCCGACGGCGCCCGAGTGAGCGCGGAGGTCAGGCGCCAACTAGGCGGGTGACGCCCGAACCACTCACAGCTCTCGGGCGAAGATCACGTCCGGGCCTGGCGCGAAGTGGCGGCGGCGACCGCCGCCGCCCGGCGGGGTGCGACCACCGCCGTCACCGCCGTTACCGCTGCGCGGTTTCTTCTTCGGCGGAGCCTTCTTCGGCGGGGTGACGAGCCGCTTGCCGTTGCTCATGCAGTAGTAGACGGTCGCGCCGCGGGCGGCGACGCCTGGACCGTTGTACGCGACGAATCCGAACGGCTGGTTGCTGCCGCACAGGATCGGGTACTGCATCGGCTTGAACCCGGCGCCCCGCAGGATCTGGACGGCTTCGGACTCCTGGCGCCCGACCACGGACGGTACCGGCTGGCCGTCCGGGATGTCGTTCGGCGACGGCCAATGCCACGGGTGCGCGGTGACGTACTTGCCGTAGGCCGCTATCCAATAGGTGCCGGCGTACGCGCCGAAGACGTCCGTGCCGGAGTTAAAGACGCCTGGGATTTTCAGCGTCCGCGAGGTATGTGCCGGGTCGAACATCGTCGTGGCCGAAACCAGCCTGGGTGTCAGGCCGACGAACCAGATCGCGCTGTTCTTGCCGTTGTCCTCGTAGCGGCCCTTGACCTTGTTGAAGTACGCGGCGTTGTTGGTGCCGGTCTTGCTGGCCACCTGGTGGTCGGTGAATCCGTGTTCGCCGTAGAAGCCGGGGAAGATGTATCCGGCGGTGCCGAGCGTGGTGTCCTTGACCAGGATCTGAAGCGCGGTGCGCGCCACCCACGGGTCGACAAGGCCGCCCTTGCACACCGTGTGCCTGTAGGCGACCCGCTTGCCGGTGGGCCCGGTGACGGAGATGATCGGGTTGGGCGGGCACAGCGTGCCGTCGTTGGCGATGACGCCATACGCCGAGGACTCCTCGAGCGGGCTCGACCCCGTCTGGCCCAGGGTGAAGTTGAAGATGTGCTGTTGGGTGACGGTCTGGGCGATGGTCAACCCGTTCTTCTTGCCGGTGTCAGGGTCGTAGTACGGCCCGTTGAGTGAGCGGATGCCGAGCTTCTGCGCCGTGGCCACGATGGTGCGCAGATCGCAGTTGAAGATCTGGTCCTCGAGACCGACGAAGTAGGTGTTGGACGACGCGTACGTGGCGGCGTCGAGCGGCATCGTGGCCGGGTAGTTCCCCGCATTCATCGTGTACGCATCGCGGGTGCCGTCGTTGTTCTGCGGGCAGTTCCGTGGGTAGTACTTGGCTCCGGTGGTGATCGTCTGGTTCGGCTTCACGCCGGCGGTCAGCGCGGCCAGCAGGGAGAAGTACTTGTAGGTCGAGCCCGCGCCCGCGGTGGCGTTGGTGAAGATCGGGGCCACCGTGAAGCGGTGGTCCTTGGACTTCAGGTGCTGCAGCCCGTAGTCGTAGTACTTGCTGGTGATCATGGTCAGCACGTGGCCGGTCTTCGGGTCGATCGACGGCGAGATGATGGTGGCCGCGTTCTTGGCGCTGTATTTCTTCCAGATCGCCTTCTGCCCGTAGTTCTGTAGCTTCGCGTTCAGCGACGTGATGATCTTCAGGCCGCCGGTGCGCAGCACCGTCTCGGTCAGCCCGTGGCTCTCCAGCCAGTCGATCACGTAGTCGCAGAAGAAGCCGCCGTTGAGGATCGACTTGTCGTAGTAGACGCAACCTTGCAGGGCGGGGTTGGTCGTGTGGGTGGCCAGCTTGATCGGCGTCTTCTTGTACGCCTCGGCCTGCGCCTGGGTGATGTCACCCACAGCGGCCATGTTGTCGATCACCTGGTCGCGGCGGTCGCGAGCCACCTTCAGATTGTTCCGCTGGAACGGGTCGTACTCGGTGGGGCTGCGGACCAGCCCGGCCAGCAGCGCAGCCTCGGGCACGGTCAGCCGCCTCGGCGTCTTGTTGAAGTAGGTGCGGGCCGCGACGGCGATGCCGTATGAGTGCTCGCCGAAAAACGCGATGTTGAGGTACTTCTCGAGGATCTCGTCCTTGGTGTACTTCTTCTCCAGCATCAACGCGCACTTGGCCTCGTAGATCTTGCGGTTGAGGTCCTGCTTGACGGCGTCGGCGCGCTCGGCGTCGGTGGTGGCCTGGTAGAAGCGCACCTGCTTCACGTACTGCTGGGTGAGGGTGGACGCGCCCTGCGTCGTCCCGTCGGTCTCGGAGAGCAGTGCACGCAGCATGCCGCGGACGTCGACGCCGTGGTGGGAGTAGAAGCGGCGGTCCTCCGTGTCGATGAGCGCGCGCCGGACCGTGTTCGGAATCTGCGAGAGCGGGATGACCTGGCGGTTCTGGTCGAACAGCCGAGCCAGGATCGTCTGCCCGTCGCTCGCGTAGATCGTCGTCTTCTGCTGGATCGGCGTCTCTTTGAGCGTGCACTCGGTGTTGAGGAACTTGTCCGCCTCGTTGCGGGTGGCGATACCGGCACCGATCACGTACGGCAGCAGGAATCCAGAGGCCAGGACGCCGGCCACGGTGAGCACCCCGATGAGTTTGATGAGGGTGAACGTCGCATGCGACGCGCGGGAGGCCACCATCGCAGGGTACCGGTGGTCGAGTGGGCGATCCGGCTCGTTGCCGGGCGGGTCTCAGGCGGACTTGGGGCGTTTCGCGAGCAATGTTCCTACGGTGCGCAGGCCTGTCAGGTCGTGCACGTCACCCGGAAGCGCGGCCACCCGGGCGGTCGGAACGCTCGGATGGGCGGCCGCGAATCGCCGCGCCATGCGGTTGTCCGCGGCCGCCGCATCGGAGCCGACCACGTGGACGCGCAGCGCCGCCGCCGCCAGCGGGGCGTCGTCCGGCCCGGCCTCCAGTCGCTCCAGGGCGGCTTCTGCGGCCCGGCCGCTCAGCGGCGCCGGCACCTCGTGCACGCGGTTGAGGATCAGGCCGCCTAACGGCATCTCCTCCGCGGAGAGGCGCTCGACGAAGAACGACGCCTCGCGCAGCGCGTCCGGCTCGGGAGCGGCCACGACCAGGAATGCGGTGTCGTCCGCCTTGAGTAACTGATAGGTCTGGTCGGCCCGCTCGCGGAATCCGCCGAACATCGTCTCCATAGCGGAGACGAAGGAAGCCACATCGCGGATCAGTTCGCTGCCGAGGATCTTGGTCAGCACTCGGGTGAACAGGCTGAACGAGGCCGAGATCACCTTGACGTAGGCGCGCCCTCCGGCGCGCGCGGGTGCGCTGATGAGGCGAATCATCCGGCCGTCCAGGAACCGGCCGAGCCGGTTCGGGGCGTCCAAGAAGTCGAGGGCAGAACGTGACGGCGGCGTGTCGACGACGATCAGGTCCCATGGTGCGTTCGCCCGATCGGTCTGCATGGACTCGCGCAGCTGCGAGAGTTTTTCCATCGCCATGTATTCCTGCGTCCCTGCGAACGAGGAGGACAGCGACTGGTAGAAGGGGTTGGCGAAGATCTGCTCGGCACGTTCCGGCGTGCTGTGCGCGGTTACGACGTCGTCGAACGTGCGCTTCATGTCCAGCATCATCGCGAAGAGCCGCCCGGTGCCCTTGATGCCCAGGACCTCATGCGGCTCGTTCGAGAGCTGGTCCAAGCCCAGCGACTGGGCGAGCCGGCGCGCTGGGTCGATGGTGAGTACGACGACGCAGCGGCCGCGCTCGGCGGCCCGCAATGCGATGGCGGCGGCCGCGGTCGTCTTGCCGACGCCGCCGCTGCCGCAGGTCACCAGGACCTCGGTGTGTGGGTTGTCGATGAGCGCGTCGACGTCGAGCAGCGGTGCGGCGCGAGGCTGGGTGCTCATGCTTTTGGGCATGGCGATCGATGGCGGACCGTGACTTTGGCCATGCCTGCGAAAGCGCGGAGCGTTCACTGCGGAGCGGTTTCGTGGGGTGATCTCATCGGAGTTCCTCGTGGAGCAGTTCGGCAAGGTCGTAGACCGCACCCATGTCGACGGGCGGGCTGAACTCCGGCAGCGAGATCGTGGACAGATCGAGGGGACGGAGGCGGGCGAGGTTATCCGCCTGCATCTTCTGCCGCTGTGCGTAGGCGGTCACTTCGCGGGCTAGATCCGGCACCATCTGGGCGCTGAGCCCGACGCTGGCCAGCTCCTTCTCCAACCTCACCCGGTCCGGCCGGCCGCGGACGAGCACCGATGCGGGCACCAGGTCCGGACGGGTGCGGTTGACCAGGACTGCACCGAGCCGGAAGTTGCCCTCGCGCAGGCCGGCGGCGGCGTCCAGTGTCTCCTGCACCGGCAGCTCCTCCAGGAGGGTGACGAGGTGGACGAGGGTGTCCGGGCGGTGCAGCCTGTCGATGACGCTTTGGCTCTGCCGGTGGATCGGGCCCATCTTCGTCAGGCCGACGACTTCCTTGGTTGCGTCGAGGAACTGCCGGATGCGACCGGTGGGCGGGCCGTCGAGGACGACAGCATCGTAGGCGGGACGGCGGTCCTTCTCCTTGCGCCCAACGGCCTCTTTGAGCTTGCCTGTAAGCAGGACGTCCCGCAGTCCGGGGGCGATGGTAGTAACGAAGTCGATGGCGCCCATCGAGCGCAGCGCCCGCCCGGCCCGCTTCATGTTGTAGAAGAGTTGGAGGTACTCGAGCATCGCTTCTTCGGGGTCGATGGCGAGTCCGTACACCTCGCCACGGCGCGGCGCGTGGGCCAGGAGCGTCTCACGGTAGGGCAGCGGCGGTGTATCGAAAAGCTGCGCCAGCCCTTGTCGACCCTCGACCTCGACGATCAGAACGCGGTGTCCGCCGGTGGCCAGCGCGATGGCCAAAGCGGCGGCGCAGGTGGTCTTTCCGGTGCCACCCTTGCCTGTCACGATGTGCAGGCGCCCGCGGGCCAACCCCCGCGTCGGCAGCATTACTTCAGCGTACAAACGGCGGGTAGCGTCCACGTCGTGACCCTGGAGCAGCAGCCGTGACGTCGCCGACCGAGCGTCTGGCCCGGCTCGGACTGACCCTCCCGTCCGTGCCGGCGCCGGTGGCGGCCTACGTCCCCGCGGTGCGCGCCGGGGCGTTCGTCTACACCGCCGGCCAAGTGCCGATGGTGGACGGTTCGTTGGCAGCCACCGGACTGGTCGGGACCGAT
>DATAEG010000053.1:0-2453 GCA_036258135.1 Jatrophihabitantaceae bacterium
AACCCAGCCATCGCACCGAACCACCGCCTGCTTGGCGTGCGTGTCGGTGGTCAGGATCGCGGCGGCCGCGTCGGCGCCGCCGTCACTGTCCAGCTCTGCGACGGCCTTGCGGATGCCGTCCGCGAGCTTCGGCCGGTCGAGCACCTCGCCGATCAGTCCGGTGGAGCAGACGGCGACGTCGATCGCGCCGATGCCGAGAAGATCGGCGGCGAGCTCGGCACTGGCGTGCGCGGTCTGGAACCCAGCCGGTCCGGTGTAGCAGTTGGCGCCGCCGGAGTTGAGGACGACGGCGGCCAGCCGGCCGTCTGCTGACGCTTGCTCGGACCACAGCACTGGGTTCGCCTTGCACCGGTTCGAGGTGAATACCGCGGCGGCAGCGTGCTCTGGGCCGTCGTTGACGACAACGGCGACGTCGGGCCGGCCGCTCGGCTTGAGACCGGCCGTCGCTCCGGCGGCCCGGAACCCGGCCGCGGCCGTAACGCTCACGGCGCCACTCCTGCGGTCGGCAGGCCCATGGTCTCCGGTAATCCGAGGGCGGCATTGATGCACTGGATCGCCGCGCCGGCGGTCCCTTTCGTGAGGTTGTCGATGGCCGCGACGGCCACCACCCGCCCGGCGCGCTGGTCTGCCGCGACCTGGATGTGCGCGGTGTTCGCTCCAAGCACCGCTGCTGTGGACGGCCAGATGCCCTCTGGCAGAAGCCGGACGAACGGCTCCTCGGCGTACGCCTGCGCCCATGCGCCGCGCACCTCTTCTGGATTCGTCTCAGCCGCCAGGCGGGCGGTTGCCGTCGCCAGAATCCCGCGCGACATCGGCACCAGCGTCGGCGTAAACGACAGGCTGACCGGTGCACCGGCCGCAGCGCTCAGACTCTGCTCGATCTCCGGGATGTGTCGATGGACGCCGCCGACGGCATAAGGCGTCGCGGCGCCCATGATCTCGCTGGCCAGCAGCTGCGGCTTGAGCGCCCGTCCGGCGCCCGACGTCCCGCAGGCCAGCACCGCCACCAGGTCCGTCGGCTCGATCACTCCGGCGGCCAGCCCAGGCGCGAGCGCGAGGGTGACTGCCGTCACGTTGCAGCCCGGAACGGCGACTCGTCGGACGCCCGTGAGTGCGCCGCGTTGCTTGCCCGCCGGCGTGATCAGCTCGGGGAGGCCGTATGGCCAGCTGCCTGCGTGCTCTGTCCCGTAGAACAACAGCCACGCCGCGGCGTCGGTCAACCGGTGGTCGGCGCCACAATCGACCACGAGCGTTGCCGACTCCAACTCCGCGGCGAGTGCACCGGATTCGCCGTGTGGGAGTGCCAGGACGACGACGTCATGTCCGTCCAGGGTTTCGGCCGTCGTCGGATCGAATTGACGATCGGCCAGCTCGACCAGATGCCCGTGGACCTCGCCGAGCCGGCTACCAGCGCTCGCCTGGGCGGTCACGGCGCCGATCTCGAGTTCGGGGTGCTGAAGGGCGAGCCGGAGCACCTCGCCGCCCGCGTATCCGCTCGCCCCGGCAACCGCCATCGTCAGTCCCACGACGCATGATTATGCTGCGTAGTGCAATGTCATGCAACCTGGACTTGACTGCCGTGTCGTTAGCTGCGCTGTACTGCGCCGGTGCGGCGCTGCGCTTCGGCTATGGCGGCGTCGCGCGCGGCCGTTGTCTCGTCGACGGTGAGGGTGCGATCCGGCGCCCGGAAGCGCAGCGTAAAGGCCAGCGACTTGCGCCCTTCGCCGACCTGGGGCCCCTCGTACAGGTCGAACAGCCGCACCGACTCCAACAGTTCACCCGCTCCGGAGCGCAGTGCAGCCTCGACGGCAGCGGTTGAGATGTTGGCGGGCACCACCAGCGCCACGTCCTGGGTGGCCACCGGGAAGGTTGCCACAGCAGGGGCCGGGACCGGCGTGTCGGTAGCGCCGAGGAGGCCGATCTCCAGCTCCATAACCACCGTCCGATCCGGCAGCCCGAGCACGTGAATGACCCGCGGGTGCAACTCGCCCGCGTGACCCACCAGGGTGTCGCCGACGAAAAGCGCGGCGCACCGGCCGGGATGCCACGGCGCATGGACGTCCGCCCGAACGTCCAGGTTAACCTTGGCCGCCGTCGCCACGACTCGGGCGGCTTGTATCGCGTCGGCCCACGAGACCGGCCGGCCCGAACCCCACCAGCCCGCAGGCTCCCAGTTGCCAGCAGCGGCGGCAGCGACCCGATGTGGTTGGGGTGGCACTGCCGAAACGAGTGCCGTGATCTCCTCGTCGGTGGGCCGTCGGTCCACCCGTAGCCGTGGCGCGGGCACAAGAGGTCCGGGGCCGGGGCGGAACACCAGGCCCGACTCGAACACGGCTACGTCGGGGAAACCCCGGCCCACATTGCGCCTCAACGTCGCCAGCAATCCGGGCAGCAACGTCGTGCGCAGATAGGGCTCCTCGTCGGACAGTGGGTTGGCGAGCCGGAGAACCCGG
>DATAEG010000054.1:0-3108 GCA_036258135.1 Jatrophihabitantaceae bacterium
CCCGCTCACGGGGCGGACCCGCCGCGTCCGTGAGGCGAACAGACTCGACGCGTCCGCCGACGACGTGCTCACGGAGCTTCGGTCGGCCCGGCACGATGGCGGCGGAGGCCGGTGGAATCGGCTGTCGCTGGTATCGCACGCGGGTGGTGCGTTGCTGGTGGAGACCGCGCGACGCACTGGCTTGGCGCGGCAGCTGTCGCGGCTGCTCGGGCCGTGGCGTAAGCCGTTGGCCGTGCATGATCCGGGGAAGATCGTGCTGGATCTGGCCGTCGCGGTGGCTCTGGGTGGAGATGCCGCCTGCGATGTCGGTGTGTTGCGCGCCCAACCGGGGGTGCTCGGATCGGTGGCCTCGGACCCGACGGGTCACCCGCAGCCCGTCCGAAGTCGCCAGCGGCAGGCCCTTCACCCACGCCTGTACCTCCCCGGGCCGGATGATCGCCACGGGCCGGTCACCGAACGTCGGATAGACATGGCGTCGCAGCATCGTCTCCGCGTGCGCGGCCGATGTGGCCCTGTGCACCTCCTTCGGGGACGAGCACGGCGTCGGGGTGGCGCTCGTCGCGCCAGGCGCGCACCTCACGCCACAGCGCGACCGTCGCCGCCCGGCCGGGATCGTCCTTGACCAGTGAGAAGGCCATGTCCACCCGGAACCCCGGCCACGCCGCGGCTCAGCCAGAAGTCGAGCACGTCGATGAGCGCCCTGCAGTCGCGGCGCGGGCCGGGCGCGTCGACGGCGTCCCGCCACGGCTCGTCGGTGGGCAGGTGCGCCCCAGCCGAAGTTCAACGCGCGCTGGGCGTCGTAGAAGTTCTTCAGGTACCAGCCGCGGCGCGGCCCCGGCTGGCGCACCCAGGCGGGCGTGCCCGGCACGTCACCGGAGCCCGCGGTCCGCGGCGGGTCGCCGCGCCAGACGTAGCGGTTACCGTCGGGATGCGGCCCGTCCGCGTGGAGCTCGGCCTGGAACCACGGATGCTCGAGCGAGGTGTGGCCCGCGACGAGGTCGAGCAGCACCCGGATGCCGCGGTCGCGGGCCTTCCCGACGAGCTCGACGAGGTCGTGGTTGGTGCCGTACCGCGGCGCGACGCGTAGGTAGTCCGCGACGTCGTACCCGGCATCGACGAACGGCGAGTCCAACAGGGGGTTGAACCAGATCGTGTCGACGCCGAGCCAGCCCAGGTGGTCAAGGTGTTCGATCACACCGCGCAGATCACCGACGCCGTCGCCGTCGGAGTCCGCGAACGACTGCGGGTAGATCTCGTCGAGCACCGCGTCGGCCGGCCAGTCCGCAGTCATGGTCGACATCCTCGGTCCTGCGGGGGTGCGGGACGATCGGCGGCTTTCCGGCTACGCCACCACCGGCGGCGTCTTTGGCCAGTATCCCGCCGCGTCGCCTGGCGTGAGCTGCGCGGATCCGACCTGCCGCGCGGCCTGGACGACGATGGCCCCCAGCTCCGCGAACCGCTGCTCGGGCACCCGGTCCTTCGGCCCCCAGATGCTGAGGATCGCGAGCGGCCGCCCGGCGCGGTCCAACACCGGGGCCGACACGCCGTAGAGCGACGACTCCAGCTCGCCCGCGCAGGTTCCGTAGCCCCGCTCGCGGGTGGCGGCGAGCTCGGCGGCGAGCTCCTCGGGGGTGGTGATCGTGGTGTCCGTGAACGTCGGGAGGCCGTCGGCGAGCACCCGCCGCACCTCGCCGACGGGTAGGAACGCGAGCAGCGCCTTCCCGGTGGACGTGGCGTGCAGCGCCACGGAACGGCCCAGCCAGCTCGCGGTCAGGACGGCGGTCGGCGTGACCTCGTCGACGTAGGTGAGGCCGCCCATGCCCGGAACGGCAAGCGACGCCGTCTCGCCGGTCTGCGTGCAGGTCCGCTCCAACACCGGGTGCGCCGCGGCGATCAGGGTATCGGGTCCCGCCGCGCCCGCGAGCTCGACCGCGGTCAGCCCGAGCGAGTACCGCCCGGTCGTCGCGTCGACCGCCACCATGCCGCGGGCCTGCAGCGTCTTCAACAGACGCCAGGCCGTGGCCCGGTTGAGGCTGCACGCCCGCGCCAGGGCGGGCACGGTCGCGGCGGTGGGGACGGCCGCGGCCACGGCGAGCAGGAGGTCGATGGCGCGGTCGACCGACTGGATCCGGGCCGTCGTCGCGGCCGCCTCCCTGTGCTCTGTCACAGCCACAACCTCCTCCACCTCGCTGGCCTATTGACGCGTGTGACGCGCATCTCTACGTTAACATCATTCCGAAGGGGTTCGCATCATGCGACATGGTGACCCACCGCCACACTCCGGATACGCCCGTGTTCAGGTCAGGGCGCGGCCCTCCCGTCGCGACGTCCTGAAGCTCGGCATGGTCGCCGCGGCAGGCGTGGTCGGGCTGACCGGCCTGTCGGCCTGCGCCGCGGTGCCCGAAAAGCCGGACCAGACCAAGCCCCAGCTGCGCGGCGGCTCCTACAGTCACGGCTCTACGGGCGGCGGCCTCAAGGACACCCTGGAGCCGTACTTCCCGGTGACCAACCCGGACATCGCTCGCTGCCTGCAGCTCTACGAGCCGCTGCTGCGGTGGAACGCCGAGTACAAGATCGAGCCGTCAGTGGCCGAGTCGGTCATGCCGAACCGCGACAACACCGTCTGGGCCGTTCGGCTGCGCGACGGGGTGGAGTTCCACCACGGCAAGACCCTGACGCCCGCCGACGTCATGTTCAGCCTCGCGAAGGTCACCGACCCGAAGAAGCCCGGGTCCGGCGGCACCGAGCTGGCCAAGTTCCTCGACCTGAAGAACTCGAAGATCGTCGACTCGAAGACGATCCTGCTGCAGCTCAGCGCGCCCTACGCAGTGCTCGACCAGCTCCTGGCCGAGTACACCGTCGGCATCCTCCCCACCGACTTCGACGTCAGCCACCCGATCGGCACCGGCCCGTTCACCTACCAGCGGTTCGTGCCCGGCCAGCTGTCGCAGTTCAACCGCTTCGACAATTACTGGGACGGCCCGGCGTTCCTCGACGAGCTGATCATCTACGACTTCGCCGACGACGCCGCCAAGGTCAACGCATTGCTGGCGGGCCAGGTCCAGAGCATCGACAACCTGCCGAGCTACGTGGTGAACACCATCGACC
>DATAEG010000055.1:0-1730 GCA_036258135.1 Jatrophihabitantaceae bacterium
CGAAGAGGGCCAGGTTCGCGGGCGGCTGGCCACTGAGCCACGGGGGACCAACGGCTTCGGCTACGACCCGATATTCGTCCCCGACGGCGACACCCGAACCATGGCCGAGTTGCCGCCGGGCGACAAGGACGCCATCAGTCATCGCGGCCGCGCATTCCGGGCGCTGATCCCGCACCTGAAGCTCGCCTGATAGACACCAGCCGCTGTAGCACTTTCGTCACCTGATAGCCGCCGCGGCCCGCCACATCTGGCGCAGGATGGAGACATGCTCGATTCCCCGACAACGGCGCCACCGGCGCCAAGGGTGCGCGCCGGACGTGTCCCCGGTGCTGTGGCCGGCGTGGCATCGGCTGCCCTCGGACTTGGCGTGGCCGAGCTCGTCGCCGGCTTCCTGGGACGCACCGCCACTCCGGTGATCGCGGTTGGCGAGGCCTTCATCGATCGCGTACCGGGCTGGCTCAAGGACCTTGCCGTCGCATGGTTCGGCACGACGGACAAGGCGGTACTGATCGCCGGTGTGATCGTGGTGTTCGCGGTGCTCTCCGCCGGGATCGGCGTGCTCACGACCCGCCGGCGTGGCGCCGGCGTCCTCGCGGCCGGCGGACTTGGATTCGTGGCCATAGTGGCGACGTGGACGCGAGCGGACACTACCGTCACCGACCTCTGGCCGGCCCTCATTGGCCTTATCGTGTCGTTGATCGCACTCGATCTGCTGGCCGGTCGCGCCGCCACGGCGTACTCACAAACCACGAGCCAAGAAGACGACCGGCGCCGGTTCCTGCGCGCCAGCGGCATCGTCGTGGCGATGGCGGCAGCTTCGTACGCGGCCGGCCGATGGCTCGGACTGCGCAGATCGTCGGTCGAAGAGTCTCGGGAGTCCGTTGCGCAGTCAGACGCCTCGGTTGCGCCCCCGACCGGCGCCGACCTCGGCGTCCACGGCGCCGAACCTTGGCAGACGCCCAACGGCGTCTTCTATCGGATCGACACGGCGTTGTCGGTCCCGCTGGTGCGGGCCGAAGACTGGCGGCTGCGGGTGCACGGGCTAGTCGAGCGGGAGGTAACACTCGACTACGAACAGCTCCTGGAGCTGGGCCTGATCGAGAGCTGGGTGACGCTGACCTGCGTTTCGAACGAGGTGGGCGGCTACCTTGCGGGTAAGGCCTGGTGGAGAGGCGTTCGGGTGGCCGACGTGCTGGCCATGGCCGGGTTGCAGCCCGACGCCGATGCGGTCAAGTCGACCTCGGCGGATGGGTGGACGGCTGGGACCCCGCTGGATGTGTTGACCGACGGACGAGACGCGATGTTCGCCGTGGCGATGAACGGCGAACCCTTGCCTGTGATTCATGGCTTCCCGGTTAGAATGGTCGTCCCCGGTCTCTACGGCTTCGTCAGTGCCACCAAGTGGGTCGTCGACGTGGAAGTGAGCCGATTCGACGCGTTCGACGCCTATTGGTCCACTCGCGGTTGGTCTGAGCAGGCGCCGATCAAGACCTCCGCTCGGATCGAGGTGCCGCGCGCGAGCCAGTACACCGCTGCCGGCCCGGTCGCCGTCGCCGGGACCGCTTGGGCACAGCATCGCGGCATCCAGGTCGTCGAAGTACGCGTCGACCGCGGTGCCTGGCAGCGGGCCCGACTCGGTGCCGTGCCGAGTACCGACACCTGGCGGCAGTGGGTCTGGGAATGGGATGCCGAGCCGGGCGAACATCGAGTTCAGGCACGTGCCATCGACG
>DATAEG010000056.1:0-10749 GCA_036258135.1 Jatrophihabitantaceae bacterium
ACGTCGCGGCTGCGCCGGCTGCGCACGACGGCCGCGCTCCGTCGACTGGTCGCCGACGTGGCGGTACGGCCCAGCGATCTGGTGCTGCCCATGTTCGTACGGGAGGGCATCGACGCGCCGGTCGAGATCGCCTCGATGCCCGGCGTGCTGCAACACACCCTGGACTCGCTGGTCAAGGCCGCCGAGGAGGCGGTCACGGCGGGTGTCGGCGGGTTGATGATCTTCGGGGTGCCGGCGCGGAAGGACGCGGTGGGATCGGGCGCGGACGATCCCGACGGCATCCTGAACGTCGCCCTGGCCCGGCTGCGCGCCGGGTTCGGCGACGAAACCGTGATCATGGCCGACCTGTGCCTGGACGAGTACACCGACCACGGGCACTGCGGCGTCCTAGACGAGGCCGGCGCGGTCGACAACGACGCCACGCTCGCCCGGTACGCCTCGATGGCCGCGGCCCAGGCCGAGGCCGGGGCGCATCTGGTGGGTACCAGCGGGATGATGGACGGCCAGGTGGCCGCCGTCCGCGTCGCACTGGACGCCGCGGGGCACAGCCAGGTCGGCATCCTCGGCTACGCGCCCAAGTACGCGTCCGGCTTCTACGGGCCGTTCCGCGAGGCGGTGGACTCGTCCCTGCGCGGCAACCGGCTCGCCTACCAGCAGGACCCGGCCCGGTCCGCCGCCGAGGCGCTCGCCGAGGCGGCCCAGGACGTCGCCGAGGGCGCCGACCTCATCATGGTCAAGCCGGCGCTGCCCTACCTCGACGTGCTGCGCCAGATTGCCGACGCCTCGCCCGTCCCGGTAGCCGCGTACCAGGTGAGCGGTGAGTTCGCGATGGTCGAGGCCGCGGCCGCGCGGGGCTGGCTGGACCGCGAGCGCATCGCTCTGGAGACGCTGACCTCGATCCGCCGGGCCGGGGCGTCGATCATCCTCACCTACTGGGCCGGCGACGCCGTCATCCTGCAGCGTTTGGCGGTCTAGTGTCCTGTATCCGAAGTATGTTTACCGTCTGCGGCGCCCAGATCTCCGCCCGGCGGCGTTGTCGTCGTCGCCGATAACACACGACTATCGGCTTCCTCCTCCGCCTTGCGGATCGAAGATCTGGATCACCGCAACCGGCAAACGACTTCGAATACAGGACACTAGTGTCGTCAGAGCCCGCTCGTACGGTGAGGGCATGATCACCCCACGAAACCGCTCCGCACAGAACGCTCCGCGCTTGCGCGGGGGGACCGATCCGTGTGGTCCGTCCGTGGTGTCGCAATGAGTTCCGTGCCGACGGCTGATCGGCCGATCATTCCGGACGGCTATGGCCTGCCCACCTCGACCGAGGGGCTGCTCACGTGGGAGCAGATCGAGACGGAGCTGACCGATGCCCTGCACTACTGGGTAACCAGCGTCCGTCCGGACGGCCGGCCCCACGTCGTCCCGCGCTGGGGTGTCTGGCTCGACGGCCGGTTCTACTACGACGGCGCCGCCGCCACGGTGCACACGCGCAACACCGAAGTGAACCCCGCCGTGACGCTCAACCTGGAGAGCGGCCTGCGCGCCGTGATCATCGAGGGGGAGAGCCACGCCACCCGGGCCCCGGCCGACGGGCTCGGTGCCCGGCTGGCCGAGGCGTTCAGCAAGTACCACAAGTACAACTACGCGCCGGAGCCCGACGCCTGGGCCGGCGAGGACGGCGGTGGCCTGCGGATCATCACCCCGAGCCGCGCCCTCGCCTGGTTCGACTTCCCCAACGACTGCACCCGGTTCCGCTTCGGCGCAGACTGAGAGCGTGGCTGCTGAGCGGATCGACGTCGCCACGGCCCGCGAGATGTGGAAGGCCGGCGACATCTTCGTCGACGTGCGCGAGCCGGACGAGTACGCCCGCGGGCACGTCTCCGGTGCGGTGAACATCCCGCTGGGCAAGCTGCCCGGCATCGTCCGCGACCTCCCGGAGGGCCAGGTGATCACGCTGTGCTCGATGGGCGGACGGGCCGGACGGGCCGCGGCACAGCTCGACGCCATGGGCCGCACCGCGTTCTCCATCGAGGGTGGGACTAAGGCCTGGGCGGCGGCCGGGCTGCCGGTGGCCGTCGGCCCGGCGCCGGGCAAGAGGAAAGGCTGACAGACTGTCGGGGTGGCTGACGTCCCCCGCTCCGACGAGCTCTTCGAGCGGGCCCAGCGGGTCATTCCTGGCGGCGTGAACTCGCCGGTGCGCGCGTTCGGTGCGGTGGGCGGGACGCCGCGCTTCATGGTCCGGGGCCGTGGTCCGTACGTCGTCGATGCGGACGGCCGGGAGTACGTCGACCTGGTCAGTTCCTGGGGTGCCATGGTGCTGGGGCACGCCCACCCGGCGGTGGTGGAGGCGGTCGGCCGGGCCGCGGCCGGCGGGTTATCCTTCGGCGCGCCGACCGAGGCCGAGGTGGAGCTGGCCGAGCACATCATCGCCCGGCTGCGCGCCGCCGACGCGGGCTCGCCCGTCGAACAGGTGCGCCTGGTCAACTCCGGCACGGAAGCCACGATGAGTACCATCCGGCTGGCCCGAGCCGCCACCGGCCGACGCCGTGTGGTCAAGTTCGCCGGCTGCTATCACGGCCATGTGGACGCGCTGCTGGCCGCGGCCGGCTCCGGAGTGGCGACGTTCGCCCATCCGGCCACGCCCGGGGTGACCGCGGCGCAGGCGGCGGAGACAATCGTCGTCCCCTACAACGACCTGCCAGCGGTCCAGGCGGCGTTCGCCGCCGATCCCGACGACATCGCGTGCGTCATCACCGAGGCGGCGGCGGGCAACATGGGCGCGGTCGCGCCTCTCGCCGGTTTCAACGTCGGGCTGCGCGAGATCACGCTGCAGCACGGTGCGCTGCTGATCATGGACGAGGTGATGACCGGTTTCCGGGTCGGCCCGGCCGGCTGGTACGGCCTCGACCCGGTCGATGCGGACCTGTTCACGTTCGGCAAGGTCATGAGCGGCGGCCTGCCGGCGGCCGCGTTCGGCGGACGCGCCGAGCTGATGAGCCAACTCAGCCCAGTCGGACCCGTGTATCAGGCCGGGACGCTTTCCGGGAACCCGGTGGCGGTGGCCGCCGGGCTCGCCACCTTGCAGCACTGCACCGAGGAGGTCTATCTCCGGCTGAACAAGGCCGCCACTGAGATCGGGGCCCTCGTCCACGAGGCCTTGGACGCGGCCGGCGTCGCGCATCAGGTCCAATACGCGGGCAACCTCTACTCCGTCTTCTTCCGGGCCGAGCCGGTCCACGACTTCGCCGGTGCGCAGGACGCCCAGAACGCCAACCCCGGGCGCTTCAAGGCGTTCTTCCACGCCATGTTGGCGGCCGGCGTGTACCTGCCGCCGAGCCCGTTCGAGGCCTGGTTCGTCAACGCCGCGCTCGACGACGGCGCCATGGACCGCGTGGCGGCGGCGCTCCCGGCCGCGGCGAGCGCCGCCGCGGAGGCCCGGCCGTGAGTTCACCCCACGACGTTCTGCTCCCCCGCTGCGCCCCTCCGCACAACGTCGGGTGGACCCCGAACCGTGTGGCGGGATCCAAGGTCGCCGCATGAATACTGTTGTCCACCTGGTCCGGCACGGCGAAGTCGACAACCCAGACCGGAGGCTGTACGGCCGGATGCCGGGCTACCACTTGTCCGACGTCGGCCGGGCCATGGCCGATAAGGCCGCCGCCTTTCTTTCCGGCCGCGATCTGGTCCATCTCGTCTCGTCGCCGCTGGAACGAGCCCTGGAGACAGCCGCGCCGATCGCGGAGCTGACCGGGCTTGCCATCGAGCAGGACGAGCGGCTGATCGAGGCCGCGAACAGTTTCGAAGGGCACCAGGTGGCCGGGGGCAAGGGCAAGGAGCTGCTCCACCCGCGCTACTGGCCGCGTTACTGGAACCCGCTGCGTCCGTCCTGGGGTGAGCCGTACGAGCACATCGCCGCACGGGTCATGGCCGCCGTCGAGGACGCCCGGCGGGCCGCCGAGGACCACGAGGCGGTGTGCGTCACCCACCAGCTGCCCATCGTGGTGGCCACCCGGCGCGGCCGGGGTGAGCGTCTCTGGCACGACCCGCGTCGACGCCGGTGTGCGCTCGGCTCGGTCACATCGCTGGTCTTCGCGGGCACCAAGATCGTGCAGGTGGACTATGCCGAACCCGCCGGGGAGACGCCGCGGGGCGCGGTGGCCGGCGCCTGAGCCAGCGCCGACCCGGGCATGGAAGACGGAGTATTCCCAGGCACACTGGAGCCACCATGAAACGCCGCCGGATTCTGCTCGGGTTGGTCCTGGCCACGGCCCTGCTCGGTAGCGCCTGTTCCGGTGGCACGGACGCGGTGGACCAGACCGCCGGCGGGCAGTATCGCTACGTCGGGGCCACCCCCAAGGGCAAGACCATCGCCGAGGCCAAGCGCAAGGTGGCCGGCCCCGCCACCGGAGCGTTCCTGGGTGGCGGCGACTGGACGCTCAAGTCGTTGAAGGGCCAGGTCGTCGTCCTGAACTATTGGGCGACGTGGTGTGCGCCGTGCCGAATCGAGACGCCGAACCTCCAGAGGGTCTACATCACGTGGAAGCCGAAGGGAGTCGCGTTCGTCGGCATCGACGTGAAGGAGGCCAACCGGAGCCCGGTCCAGGCGTTCGTCAAGGACAACGCCGTTACCTACCCGATCGTCTTCGACGAAGGGGCCAAGACGGCGCTCCAGATCGGCCACCTGCCGCTTCAGGGGCTGCCCAACACCGTCGTCATCGACAAGCACGGCCGGGTGGCCGCGGTTTACGTCGGCAATGTCCTACCCGCTGACCTCGAACCGGTCCTGGCGAGCCTGACCGCAGAACGGTGAGTCTCGCCAACGGCTTCGCCGCGACCGTGACCGACGGCCCGCTGCTCGTGGCCGCGGCCGCCGCTGCGCTGGTGGGGCTGATCGGCTTCCTCTCGCCCTGCGTGCTGCCGCTCGTGCCCGGATATCTCTCCTACGTCACCGGGCTCAGCGGCGAGGGCTCGCCGAGCCAGCGACGCATGGCCGCGGGCGCGATTCTCTTCGTGGCCGGGTTCACCGCCATCTTCATGGCGCAGGGCATCCTGTTCGGACGGCTGGCCCAGGCCATCAATGACCACCGGGTGGCGCTGGAGCGGGTGCTGGGCGTCGTAGTGATCGTGCTCGGTTTGGTCTTCCTCGGCGGCCTGCCGTTCCTTCAGCGCGAGGTGAAGATCCACCGGCGGCCACGTGCCGGTCTGGTGGGCGCACCGCTCCTCGGCGCCGCCTTCGGATTGGCGTGGACGCCGTGCCTGACCCCGACCTTCAGCGCCGTGCTCGGTCTCGCGTCCACTGAGGGCACCGCAGGACGCGGTGCGTTCCTGACCGCCGCCTACTGCCTCGGCCTGGGCATTCCGTTCGTCCTCGTCGCGCTCGGGGTGGGTTGGGTCAGCGGAGGGCTGGACTTCGTGCACCGGCACATCGGGGTGATCAGCCGGGTCAGCGGCGTGCTGCTCATCGTTATCGGCGTGCTGCTCCTCACCGGTACCTGGGACCACTGGATGAACCAGCTCCGCGAATGGGCCGGCCAAGACAGCGGCATCGGCAGCGGCTTATGACGACCACGGCGGACAAGCCCGTCACCGCCTACACACCGTCCAGCGGTCCGGTAACCGAGGTGAGACGCACTGTTCGACGGCTCTGGCGGCGCCTGATCAGCATGCGCACCGCGTTGGTGCTGCTGTTCCTGCTGGCTGTGGCCGCCGTGCCCGGGTCGCTGCTCCCGCAGCGTCCACTCAACCCGACGAAGGTGCAGCAGTACCTCAACACGCACGGCGGCTGGGGACGGTTCCTGGACCGGCTCGGCTTCTTCGACGTCTTCGGCTCCGTCTGGTTCGCCGCCATTTACCTGCTGCTGGCCGTGTCGCTGATCGGCTGCCTCATTCCGCGCCTCCGGCTGCATTGGCGTGCTATGCGGGCTCGGCCACTGCCGGCGCCACGCAACCTGGACCGGCTGCCCGAGTCCGGCGCGTTCACGATGGACGCCACGCCCGAGGAGGCCGCCGCCCGGCTGCGGCGACGGCTCGGCCGGCGTTGGCGCTCGGAAGTCCGGCACGAGGACAACGGCGTCGTCACCGTGTCGGCCGAGAAGGGCTACAGCCGGGAGACCGGCAACCTGCTCTTTCATATCGCCCTGCTGTTCGCCCTGTTCGCCATCGCCATCGGCCGACTTTGGGGATATCAGGGTTCGGTCGTGCTGCTCGAGGGATCGGCCTTCTGCAATCAGGTCCAGCAGTACGACTCTTGGCGGCCCGGTCGGTTGGCCCAGGACGGCCGGGTGGCGCCGTTCTGCATCGACCGACTGGACAAGTTCACCGCCAGCTACCTGCCCACCGGCGAGCCGAAGCAGTTCGCCGCCGACGTCACCTACTCACGGGGCGCCGACGGCGCACCGGAGCAGAAGCGCATCACCGTCAACCACCCGTTGCGCCTGGAGGGTGACCGGGTCTACCTGATCGGGCACGGCTACGCGCCGACCGTCACCGTCCGGATGCCGGACGGGACGAGCGTGACGAACACGGTCGCCTTCATCCCGCAGGACCCGAACACATTCTTCAGCGAGGGGGCGTTCCAGTTCCCAGGACGTGCTGAGGCCGACGGCCGCCACACCCAGGACGTCGGGCTGAGCGGGTTCTTCGCGCCTACGCCGGTGACCCAGTTGGACGGTTCGATCGTCTCGGCCGCCCCGCAGGCGAAGGACCCGGCGCTCGGTTTGTTCGTCTACCAGGGCGACGTCGGCAACGACGGTGTGCCGCACAGCGTCTACTCCCTCAACCCGGACTTGATCTCGTCGCACAAGCTCAACCGGATCGGGCAGGCCGATCTCAAGGTGGGCCAGACGCTGAAGCTGAAGAACGGCGTTCAGGTGACCTTCGACGGCTGGAAGCAGTGGGTGAGCCTCCAGGTCTCGCACGACCCGACTCAGGGTTATCTGCTCGTCGCGGCCGTCTGCATGGTCGTCGGGCTGATCGGCTCGCTCGGCGTGCGGCGTCGCCGCGTCTGGCTGCGGCTGGTCCCGGGTGAGCCCACCCCCGGCGGAGAGCGCTCGGCTGGCTCTCTTACCCTGGTCAGCGTCGGTGGACTGGCCCGCAGCGACTCGGGGAACTTCACCGACGAGTTCGCTCGGCTCACCGAGCGACTTGCCGGCGAGGGAGCGTCTGGGCGATGAGCGTCAACACCGGACTCGCCCACCTGTCCGACACGCTCTTCACCACCGCCATCGCCGTCTACGCCGCGGCCGCGTTCGGCTACGCCGCCGAGTACGCCTTCGGGCGGCGCGGGCGCATCGCCGAGACGACGCCGGCGGCAGCGCCGGCGGAGGAGAAGCTGCTCGTCGGCGCGGCCGGGTTGAGCACCGCGGACGCGCTCTCCGACGCCGACGACGAGGTGGCCTCATCGACGCTGTCGACCGCTAAGCCGCCCGCGGCACACGACCGAGCCGTCCTGGCCGGGCGTATCGCGGTCGTCCTGACTCTGGTGGGCTTCGCCGTCCACGCCACCTCGGTGATCGTGCGCGGCACCGCGGTGGACCGGTTGCCGTGGGGCAACATGTACTAGTTCTCCGCGGTGGTCGGCCTGGTGGCTGTCGGCGCCTGGCTGATGACGCTGTGGCGGATGCCGCAGTTGCGCTACCTCGGCATGTTCGTCGTGATCCCGGTGATCGTGGTCATGTTCTTGGCCGGGACGGTGCTCTATGCCAAGGCCCAACCGCTGGTGCCGGCGCTCCAGTCGTACTGGCTGGCCATCCACGTGTCGGCCGCGGCCACCGGCGAGGGCATGCTCCTCACCTCAGCGGTGCTGAGCATGCTGTTCCTGATCCGGCGCCGCCACGACGTGGCCGAGCGGCACGGGCAGCGGGTCCGGTTCCCGGCCACCGTCGGCGCCCGCCTGCCCGCAGCCCAGTCGCTGGACAAGTCGGCGTACCGGATCGTCGCCTTCGCGTTCCCGATCTACACGTTCGGTATCATCTGCGGCGCCATTTGGGCCGAGGCGGCCTGGGGACGGTACTGGGGCTGGGATCCCAAGGAGACGTGGGCGTTCATCGCCTGGGTGATCTACGCGGCCTACCTGCATGCCAGGGCGACCGCCGGTTGGCGCGGCCGAGCCGCGGCCTGGATCAACCTGGCCGGCTTCGCCGCCATGACGTTCAACTTCTTCGTAGTGAACATCGTCATCTCCGGCCTGCACAGCTACGCCGGCCTGAACTGACCCGATTCTGCAATTTCGGCCGCCGTACGCGGCCGAGGATTGCACGATCCGGGACGGCAGGCGGAGGGCTCAACGAGTTGGCGTCGGGCCCTCGTCGTTGGGGTGCGGCTTGTCCAGGCTGCGCAGGAACTCGATGTCGTCGTCCGGCGCCATGGTCTTGCGCGAGGTGTTGCGCGGTGCGCGTTCGAGCGCGCCACCCCACGGATCGGTCCGCCGATCGCGCTGCTCGAGGCCACGCACGCCGGCGCGCGGGCGGCCGAAGATCAGCCACAGGATGGAGCCCACGTCAAGCAGCAGCAGGACGATCAGCACCCACAGCGCCTTCTGTAGCCCACGGATCTCTGCGGCCGGCGCCGTCACCGAGTCGAACAGGCAGAACAGCCACAGCCCGATCGCCACCACGCTGACGATCCCACCGGCGAAGAACAGCACGCCATCAGCGTAGGCCGCTGCGCGCGTCCGCGCTGGTCGGATCAGGCCGGACGTGTCAGTCGAATGCGTTCGTGCGCGGCCTGCGCCGCCGTATCGCCGATCACCGCCCGCAGCGCCAGCCAGGCCGCGCCCTCGGCACCGTCCGGCGGCGCGAAGACGGGGCCGCCGAACCGCTGGCTCAACAGGCGGCGCACCTGCCCGCCGACAGGGCCGTCCGGGCTGCGAATGACGCTGCCGTTGAGGACGATCGGGGTTCGCTCGGCGAGGTCGCGGACCTTGGCCAACGAGTCGACCAGCAGTTCGGCTGCCCGTGTGCAGATAGACGCCGCGGTGGCATCAACGGAGGCCTGGCTGGCCACGGTCTCGGCCAGGCGGGCGAGCTCGATCGGCGGCCGGGACACGGCCGCGTGAATCACCACGTGACCCGCCGCCACGTCGGCGGGGAGTCCCAGCTCGGCCAGCACGAGCGGCCGCAGGGCCGTCGGAGGTCCGATGCCGGCCAGCTCGGCGAGCACAGCCCGGACCGCCGCACGGCCGATCCAGTAGCCGGAGCCCTGATCGCCCAGCAGCCATCCCCAGCCGTCGGCGATGCGGGCGAGCGCGTGCCCGCGCACCGCGGCGGCGATAGCCCCGGTTCCGGCCAGGAGCACAGTGCCGTCCGGCCCCGGGGTGGCGGACGCGAACGCGCAGAGGGCGTCCCCGACGAGGACTGCAGACGCGGTGACGCCTAGCTCGTCGAACAACGCCGCATACGCCCGAGCGATGGCCGGATCGCTGAGCGCGCCGCCGCCCGCCATACCGAGGACGACCGATACGACCCTGGCGGCGTCCACGCCGGCGAGAGCAGTGCGCAGCGCGGCGCCGAGCTCGGCCAGCGCCTTCGCTGTGCCATGGGACGTGGGATTGCCGCCGCCGGCCCGGCCCGCGCCGAGAACGGTTCCGGCGCGGTCGACGACCAGCGCGCGCGTCGCGGTGCCGCCGAGGTCGACCCCCACGGCAAGCGCTTCCGTCACGATCTGGCCACCTCTGTCGCCAAGCCGGGCAAGTGGTATAGACAAATTTCCAGTAGTGGTGTAGACAAATGCGGACTCGGACCCTACGCCGACGCCACGGTAGCCACGACCCCCGAGGAGTCACCCTCACGATGCTCTGGACCGTCGAATGACCGAGCGTGCACCGGCCGGGCCGGGCGTCGATGCGATGTCGTTCGTCGAAGCCGCCAGGGAGCGCATCGACTATGTCGCCTCGACCCAGCAGGACGCGGTGGCGGCCGCCGCCGAACTGCTGCTCGCCGCGGTACGTGCTGGCGGAGTTGTGCACGCGTTCGGCTCCGGCCACTCGCAGGCGTTCGCGATGGAGATCGCCGGCCGGGCGGGCGGGCTCATCCCGACGAACATGATCGCGTTGCGCGACGTCGTCATGTACGGCAGCCGCACTCCCCAGCAACTGCGCGACGACAAGCTCGAGCGCAACCCGCAGATCGCCCAGGAGATCCTCGACCTGGCTCCCATCGGAAAAAACGACGTTGTGGTCATCGCGTCCAACTCCGGCATCAACGGCGCCATCGTCGAATTCGCGAGCCTCGTCGTCGAGCGCGGCCTGCCGATTGTCGCGATTACGTCTCTGGCTCATTCCGATGTGGTCGAGTCGAGGCATCCCTCGGGTAAGAAACTCAAGGACCTGGCTACCGTCGTGATCGACAACGGCGCGCCCTTCGGCGACGCGGTTTTGGCCCTGCCAGGTGGAGGTGCCGCGTGTGGTGTCTCGTCGATCACGGCGGCGCTGATTGCCCAAATGATCGTGGCCGAGGTGCTGCGTCGCCAGATCGCCGCTGGAGACGAGCTGCTCGTCTACCGCTCTGCCAACGTGCCCGACGGCGACGCACACAACACCGAACTGGAAGCCCGCTACGCCGGCCGCATCCGCAGGTCGGCATGAACCGGAACACCGCACAACCACCCACCCACTGGAGGGAACCGCATGACTGAACGACGGACCGGGCCGGACCTGAACCGGCGCACTTTCCTCGGGGCGAGCCTCGCGGCCGGTGCGGTGGTCTCCGCTACCGGGTTGACCGCTTGCGCCACGGGCGGCAAGAAGAGCAG
>DATAEG010000057.1:0-6183 GCA_036258135.1 Jatrophihabitantaceae bacterium
ATCGACAAGGGTCACTTCCACGACGTCTTCACCAGCGACGTCTACGACTGCGACGGCACCCCGGCCCAGGACAGCGGGGACGTCTCGGGCAACTTCGTGTTCAACCAGCGCGGCTCGTCACCGTTCCCGTACTACCGGGAGAGCGTGCACGGCACCGTCGTCACCACCAACCTGGACACCGGCGGCACCTACACCAACGTCTTCACCGCCAACAGCAGGGACCACACGATCGTCGATAACGGCGACGGCACCATCACCATCACCGTCTTCGCCTCCGGCGGCTCCCGCTTTTATGACACCAACGGCAAGCTCGTGCTCAAGGACCCCGGCCAGACCCGGTTCGCCTTCGACATCGACTACAACGGCACTCCCGGTGACCCCAGCGACGACGTCGAGGTCCCCGACTCGTTCCGGGTCGTGCGCGGATCCACCGGGAACAGCGACTTGTCGGACCGCGACTTCTGTGCCGACCTGGTGGAGTTCACCAGCTAGGGCGAAACCAATCCACCGTCCGCCACGGCTCGGCCAACGCGGTTGACCGACTTCATTGTCCCAGCTCCCGCGCGGCGCCGGGCTCCCTTCCGCCTAGGCTTAGAGGACTTTCCGGAACCGAGATGTCGGTAGGGTTCTGCCGGGTCGGACCTCGCTCACAGGTATCGGCGGACCAAGGTCTTGTAGCTGCGGTACACGGCGCCGAAGCGACCTTCCAGGAAGCGCTCCTCGCGGACGACCACGACGTGGGTCGCCAGCAGCACCCCGGGCAGCAGGAGCAGCGGCCAGACAGTGTTGGCTACCAGTGCGATCCCCACGTAGACGATGGCCCAGGCCAGGTACATCGGGTTCCTGCTGACCGCATAGGGCCCGCGCAGGACCAGCTGGTGCGGGTGTTCCAGGTCCACCTCGGCAGCCGATCGCACCCCCCACGCCGCCAGCGAGAGGCCGGCGAGGATCAGCGGCCATCCCGAGGCCTGGCCGACCCATGCCGGCCAGGGTGGCCGCCACGGCACGATCATCTGCAGCAGCACGCCCGCCCCCAGACCCACCAGGTAGGTCTGCGGCAGCGGGACGTTGCCCCATCGCCAGGCAGCGCGCTTGTCCACGTGGTCACCTCTGAGTGAGGCTGCCACAGCTGGACCGTCGTGGTTCACCCTGGCGATGCTGGCCTGTGCGGTGAAGTCCGTCCACCGCTCCTCCAGGCGATCAAGCCAGGCCTTCTCGGTCAACGTCGCAGGTCGTCGGGTCACCCCGCCTGTCTCTGACACGGACGGGAACGTGCCGCTACTCGGGCTCCAATCGGTCGCTCGCCGTGCCTCACCGACGCACGTCGTCCAGTTTCTCGATCACAACATTCGCAACAGATGCCGGCTCACGAAAGATAATGAAGTGGTCGGTATCCACGAATCGGACGTCGAAGTGATTCTCGGCCCAGGCCACCCGGTCGCTCGGGACCAAGGCATCAAACCGTCCGATGATGAAGGTCACGGGTATGGAGTCCCACGCTGCGGCGGTAACTGGATCTGACCAGGTCGCCGAGCCCGCCGGTCGCCGTGGGTGCTCACGAAGATGCGCCAGGACGTGGCTTGGCATCGTCGTACCGGCTTCTTCATTGAGCCACCAGTCGTTATCGAGGACGAACCTGCCGTCGTCGAACACCAGGACATGCGGGTCTTCCTCCGCCTCGGATCCGTCCGGCGGGAACACGCCTGGATCCGGATTCGGGATGCCGGCGATGTACACCAGATGCGTGACGGACGGCTCCCCCGCCGCCGCTTCATGGATCACCTCGCATCCGTACGACCAACCGACGGCGACGACGGGCGGCCGAGCGTTCGCGATCATGCCGCGCACTTCGGCCGCGTCGGCCGTGAGCCCAGCGCTTGCTGTTCGATGGGACGGTAGGTCGGGGGCGAGCACCTCGACGTCGTTGTCGCGTAGGCGTTCGGCGACCCACCGCCAGTCCGCCGGACTTGACCACATCCCATGAACCAAGACCGCAGTACCGCGCATGACGGCCTCCTCAAGGCGCAATGCTTACCCCGCCCGATGCTTACCTGCAGCCGAGTCCCGAGTCGATGGGTGAGTTGACCGGACCCGTCGTTGGTCCCCGTCATCTGGCCCCTGGTTGTTCGACTGATCTTGGATCCGAGAAGCCTAGGATCGAGTAGCGGATTTCCGCCTCGGGTCCGTCCCTTCCGCTCAGCGCTCCGCCGCCATCGCGCCGACCAGGTCGGTCCTTGCCGCGGCGCGGCCGGGCAGGATCGACGCGAGCAGGCCGATCACGGCCGCGCCCGCGACGCCGGCGGCGAGCTGGCCGACGGGCACGGCGAAGACGGTCAGGTCCAGGTCGCGGCCCGCCGCGACGGCGACCCGGGCGAACACGAGCCCGAGGCCCAGCCCGAGCGCGGCGCCGAGGATGGCGGTCAGGACCGCCTCGGCCGCGAGCATGGCGCGCAGCTGCACCCGGGTGAGTCCGAGCGTGCGCAGCAGGGCCGACTCGCGCACCCGCTCGACCACGCTGAGGCCGAGGGTGTTGGCGATGCCGAGCAGCGCGATCGCGATGGCGAGGGCGAGCATGCCGCCGACCAGCGCGAGCAGGCCGTTGACCTCGCTGGTCAGCCGCTCGACGTAGGTGGCCTGGTCGCCGACGTCGAGGTCGGGGTAGGCGCTGGCCGCGTCGAGCACGGCGCCGCGCGCCGCGGCGGCGCTGACGCCGGGGGCGGCGGAGACGAGCACGGTCTCGAAGCCGCCCTCGAAGCGCCGGCGGTGCTCGTCGAGGGTGAGATGGATCGAGCTGGGCGCGTCGGCCGAGCCGTAGATGGCGACGACGCGCAGCGGCTCGGCGCGCCGGCCTCCGGCGGCGGTGTCGAGGGTGTCGCCGAGGGTCAGGCCGTCGTCGGCGGCGAGGCGGGCGCTCACCGCCACGGTGCCGTCGCGCAGGTCGCCGAGGCTGCCGGCGGTGACCGGCTGCGGGAGGGCGCCGCCGCGGAGGGCGTCGAGGTAGCCGCCGTCGACGCCGATGGCGGCGGTCCGCCCGCCGCCAATCTCGGACGTCGCGGTCCGCTGGAGGGCCACCACGTCGAGGTCCCCGCGCTCGCGCAGGCGCTCGACCACCGCGCGCGGGACGGTCTCGCCGAAGCTGTTGGTGAGGGCGAACTCGACGGGGAACTGCAGGGCGATGGCCGCCGTCACCGACGCCTTGAGGCTGGCGGCGCCGGTCGCGAACGCGCTCAGGAGGGTGACGCCGATCATCAGCGCCGTGGTGGTCGCGGCGGTGCGGCGCGGGTTGCGGGTGGCGTTGGCGACCGCGAGCCGCCCGGGGACGCGCCGCGTCAGGCCGCTGACCGTGCCGAGCAGCCGGCCCGCGGGGCCGACCAGGTGCGGGCTGCCGAGCACCAGGCTCCCGGCGGTGAGCGCGCCGCCGGCGAACAGCGCCACCATGCTCCCGGCGGCGACCGCCAGCCACAGCGCGCCGGCGCCGACGAGCAGCAGCAGGACGGCGACGGTCCCGGCGACCCAGCCGGGCCGCGTCGCGCTCGCGACCGCCTGGCTGCGCATGGCCGCGAGGGGCGCGACCTTGGTCGCCTTGCGCGCGGGCAGGATGGCGGCGACGACGGTGACGGCCAGCCCGGTCGCGACGCCGATCAGGACCGTTGCCGGGGTGAGGCCGAACGACGCGGGCGTGTCGTCCGCGCCCAGGCTCGCGAGGAGCTGGCGCAGGCCCAGCGCGACGCCGAAGCCCGCGCCGAGGCCGAGCAGCGACGACAGCAGGCCGAGCACCGCCGCCTCGCCGAGCACGGTGCGGAAGACCTGGCCGCGCGCGGCGCCGACGCAGCGCAGCAGCGCGAGCTGCCGGCTGCGCTGGGCCACGAGGATGGTGAAGGTGTTGTAGATGACGAACGCCGCCACCAGCAGGGCGACCCCGCCGAACAGCAGGAGCACGGTGTTGAGCTGGCCGGCCTGGCTGGCGACCTGTTCGGCGGCGCGCTGGCGCAGCTCGTCGCCGGTGCGCACGGTGACGGCGCCGCCGAGGGCCTCGGCCGCGTCGCGCCGCAGCGCCGCCTGGCCGACGCCGTCCCCGGCGACCAGGTCGATGCGGTCGTAGCCGCGCGCGCCGAGGAGCCGCCGCAGGGACTCGGTCGGGATCGCGGCCACGCCGCCGCCCTCGTCGTTCAGGAAGGCGGCGCCGAGACCCGGGTCGACGGTGCCGACGAACGTGAACGTCTCGACCCGCCCCTCGGCGGCGATCCGCACGCTGTCGCCCTCGCGCAGGCCGAGCTGCTGGGTGGTGGCCGCGTCAACGGCGATCTCGCCGGCGGCCGCGGGCAGCCGCCCGCTGGTCGCGTCCTGCCAGCGCAGCCGCGGGTCGGACGCGACGGAGATGCCGAGCGTCCGCTCCCGGCGGTCCGGGGCGTGGGGACGGCCGTCGCGGTCGAGGATGCGCACCCGGTCGGCCAGGCGCGGCTCGGCGACGGCGACGCCCGGGACCGCGCGGGCGGCGTCGAGCGCCGTCTCGTCGAGCCGGCCGTCGTCGCGGGCGGTGACGGCGGCGTCGACGCCGCGCTCCGCCTGCGCGAAGCGGTCGTAGAAGGTGGTGCGCAACGCGTCGGTGAAGACCAGCGTGCCGGTGACGAAGCCGACGCCGAGCACGATGGCGAGGACGGTCGCGGTCAGCCGGCCGCGGTAGGAAAGCAGCCCGCTGAGGGAGGCGCGCAGCACCGCGTCACCGACCCTCTTCCAGCCCGCCGAGCCGGTCGAGGACCGCGCTGACCGTCGGCTTCTCGAGCTCGCCGGCGAGGCGCCCGTCGGCGAGGAACAGCACCCCGTCGGCGTGGGACGCCGCGACCGGGTCGTGGGTCACCATCACGATCGTCTGGCCCAGCTCGGTGACGCTGTGCCGCAGCAGGCCGAGCAGCTCCTGGCCGGCGCGCGAGTCGAGGTTGCCGGTCGGCTCGTCGGCGAACACCACGACGGGGTGGGTGACCAGGGCGCGGGCGATGGCGACCCGTTGCTGCTGCCCGCCGGAGAGCTCGGAGGGCCGGTGGCGCAGCCGGTCGGCGAGCCCGAGCGCGCGCACGATGCCGTCGAGCCAGTCGCGGTCGAGCCGGCGCCCGGCGATGCGCAGCGGCAGCTCGATGTTCTCCGCCGCGGTCAGGGTGGGCAGGAGGTTGAAGGACTGGAACACGAACCCGATCGCGGAGCGCCGCAGCCGGGTCAGCTGCTTGTCCTTGAGCCGCGTGATGTCGGTGTCGCCGATCAGCACCTTGCCCGAATCGACCGTGTCCAGCCCGGCGAGGCAGTGCAGGAGCGTCGACTTGCCCGAGCCGGACGGCCCCATGATCGCGCTGAAGCGGCCGGCCGTGAACGACGCCGAGACGCCGCCCAGGGCGGTCACGGCGGCCTCGCCGCTGCCGTAGGTCTTGACCAGGTCGACCGCGACCACGGCCGGCCGCGGGGTCGGCGCCTCGGCCGCGCCGGCGGCCGCGTCCCGGGCCTCGAGGATGGGATGGACCGCTGGGAGTTGCATGCGTTGAGCCCCTGATCGGAAACGTTGCCGTCCTGAACAACACCGCCACCCGCGGGGTTGTGACACGAAGGTCTCGGCACCCCAGACGATGGCAGAGCGCTGTCGCGCAAGGATCCAGGAAGGTGGGACGTAGATCCCTAGCTTGGGACCCCGGCAGACCGGCCAACGCCGGCGGCTGGGCCACTGCTCGCAACGCTCCGGGATGCGGGCAGGGTGAGGTGGAAGCCGCGGGTTGGATAGGCGATCGAGATGCCGAGCAGCTCCAAACTGCGAGTGTTCATCCACGGACGACTGCCTGTCCTCTGTCAGCAATCCGTCAGCACACCTCCCTTGCGACGCCATGCGCGGCAGGACGTCGCCTCGACCCGTCAGTGCCGACGAGCTGGGATGATGCGGTGCAGAGCATGGTGCTGTAGAGCGGCGTGTGGGGGCCGCACTCGCTTCACACGGCAGAGGCCACAGGTTCGAAACCTGTCACGCCCACCACACGAAACCGCAGTTCAAACCACCTGAGCCTACGCCCTGTTGCCGTTCGGGGACGCGTCGCGGCGCGGCGGGGCCGCGCTGGGGCCGCGGCTCCCACGGCGGCACGTCGATGACCACGCCTTCCCCTACCGTCCACCAGTGGTCCGCACGAGGGGCCAGTCTCATAGGCCGAC
>DATAEG010000058.1:0-24186 GCA_036258135.1 Jatrophihabitantaceae bacterium
ACGACCAGGCCTGGCTGGAGAACGACTTCATCCCGACGGTGCAGAAGCGCGGTGCCGCCATCATCGAGGCCCGTGGGGCGAGCTCGGCGGCCAGCGCGGCGTCCGCGGTCATCGACCACGTGCACGACTGGATGCAGGGCACCCCGGACGACGGCTGGGTGTCGATGGCGGTGGCCTCGGACGGTTCCTACGGCGTTCCGGAGGGGCTGGTCAGCTCGTTCCCGTGCCGGACGAAGGACGGCGAATGGTCCATCGTTCAGGGACTGGACATCGACGACTTCTCTCGCGCCCGCATTGACGCCAGCGTCGCCGAACTCGGCGAGGAACGGGACGCGGTGCGCGAACTGGGCCTCATCGGCTGACCGGCGGCGTCTGGCCGCTCGCCGAGGGGTGTGCAAAGGTTGATCCCTCATGCACGGTTTCGCGGCACGGCATGGCTGGCGGGCTTACGCCCTGCCCGTGCTGATCGTCCTGACGGTCGTGGTCGTACTCCAGCCGGCCGCCGGCCGCCGGCCCGCGGCCTCGGCGGCTCCTTCCGCGGCTGGTCCGGCCACGAACCAGCCGTCCTCGGCCGCTACGGCGGCGCTCGGGGCGAAGCCGAAGGCCACCACCGTCCGCACCATCGGCGAGTCCACCGCCTGCCATGGCAACAAGCTCCAGGCCCTCGCTCTGGTCAGTCTGCACAAGCAGCACGTCTGGCTGTGTGAACGGCAGCGCCAGGTGTACTCGACCGCAGTGACGACGGGCGCGGTGGCGCTGGGGCTCGGCACCCCGATCGGCACCTGGCAGGTGGTGGGCAAGGAATCCGGTCGCTACCTCAGCGGGCCCGGCTACCGCGAATACGTCCGCTACTGGGTGCCGTTCTGGGGCCCATACGGCTTCCACGACTCGTCCTGGCAAAAGATGGCCTACGGCTCCTCCGGCTACCGGCAGCACGGTTCGCACGGCTGCGTGCACATGCCGATGGCCGCGATGAAGTGGTTCTACAAGTGGGCCCGGGTGGGCACCACCACGGTCACCGTCGTCACCTGATCGGCGTTGGCGCCTGCGCGCGACGATAAGGTCAGGCGCATGGCGAAGATCGAGGTTAAGGGCATCGTCGTCGAACTCGACGGCGACGAGATGACGCGCATTATCTGGCAGTTCATCAAGGACCGGCTGATCCATCCCTACCTCGACATGACGGTCGACTACTACGACCTCGGCATTGAGCACCGGGACGCCACCGACGACCAGGTCACCGTCGACGCCGCGAACGCCATCAAGAAGTACGGCGTCGGCGTCAAGTGCGCGACCATCACTCCCGACGAGGCCCGGGTCGAGGAATTCGGGCTGCAACGCATGTACCGATCGCCGAACGGCACCATCCGAAACATCCTGGGCGGCGTGATCTTCCGCGAGCCGATCATCATGAGCAACGTGCCGCGGCTCGTGCCCGGTTGGACCAAGCCGATCGTCGTCGGCAGGCACGCCTTCGGTGACCAGTACCGTGCGACGGACATCAAGGTGCCCGGCGAGGGCGCCTTGACGTTGACCTTCACCCCAAAGGACGGCTCGGCGCCCATGGAGCTGAACGTCTTCGACTTCCCCGGCTCCGGTGTGGCGCTGGCCATGTACAACCTTGACGACTCGATCCGCGACTTCGCCCGTGCCTCGATGCGTTACGGGTTGTCCCGTCACTATCCCGTCTACCTGTCGACGAAGAACACGATCCTCAAGGCTTACGACGGCCGCTTCAAGGACCTCTTCGCCGAGGTCTTCGAGTCGGAGTTCAAGGCCGATTTCGAGGCGGCCGGGCTGACCTACGAGCACCGGCTGATCGACGACATGGTGGCCGCGTCGCTGAAGTGGGAGGGAGGCTACGTCTGGGCCTGCAAGAACTACGACGGCGACGTGCAGTCCGACACCGTGGCCCAGGGCTTCGGCTCATTGGGCCTGATGACCAGCGTGCTGATGACCCCGGACGGACGCACCGTCGAGGCCGAGGCCGCGCACGGCACCGTGACGAGGCACTACCGGCTACACCAGCAGGGCAAGGCCACGTCGACGAACCCGGTCGCATCCATCTTCGCGTGGACCCGCAGCCTGGCCCACCGCGGCATGCTCGACGGCACGCCTGAGGTCACCCACTTCGCCGAAACCCTCGAGCGGGTGTGCGTCGAGACGGTCGAATCCGGCGAGATGACCAAGGACCTGGCGCTTCTCATCAGCCCGGACGCGCCGTGGCTGACTACGGAGGACTTCCTGGCCGCGATCGACGCGAACCTTCAGAAAGCAATGGCGAGTGCCTGACCGCTCGGACTATCTGCGTTACGTGGCGGATCTGCACGCCGCGTACGCGGCGATCCCGCCCGGGCAGCCGGTGCGGCTGCGCAAGCGCACATCGAACCTGTTCCGCCCCCGCGCGCAGGCCCCGGCCAACCTGGACGTCACACCGTTCGCGGGTGTGCTCGCGGTGGATGCGGCGGAGCGGACCGCGGACGTGCTGGGCATGACGACCTACCGCGATCTGGTGGACGCAACCCTGCAGCACGGCCTGATGCCGCTGGTGGTCCCGCAATTGAAGACCATCACCCTGGGTGGCGCGGTCACCGGGATGGGCATCGAGTCGTCCTCGTTCCGGGTCGGCGGACCGCACGAGTCGGTGCTCGAGATGGACGTGCTGACCGGCGCCGGTGAGGTGGTCACCGCGACGCCCACCAACGACCATGCCGACCTCTTCCACGCGTTCCCGAACAGCTATGGCTCGCTTGGTTACGCGCTGCGCCTGAAGATCGAACTGGCGCGGGTAGAGCCGCACGTCCATCTGCGCAATCTGCGTTTCGACGACGCGACGGCGGGTGCGACCGCCATCGCGTCAATCGTCGACACCGGAGAGCATGACGGACAGCGCGTCGACTTCCTGGACGGAGTCTGGTTCAGCGCTGGGGAGTGCTACCTCGTGCTCGGCACCTTCTCCCGCACTGCGCCGACCACGTCCGACTACACCGGCAGCCGCATCTACTACCGGTCGATCCAGGAGCGTCGGGAGGATTGGCTGACCGTCCTCGACTACCTGTGGCGCTGGGACACCGACTGGTTCTGGTGCTCCCGGGCTTTTGGGGCGCAGCATCCGGTCGTGCGTCGGCTCTGGCCGCGGCGGTGGCGCCGCTCGGACGTCTACTGGAAGCTCGTCGCACTCAACCGCCGCACCGGCTTCTCGCGGTGGCGCGACCGCCGGCGCGGCATCGCCGGCCGTGAGGATGTCGTGCAGGACATCGAGGTACCCGCCGACCGCACCGCGGAGTTCCTCGCATTCCTCGACGCCGAGACCGGCATCGAACCGGTCTGGCTGTGCCCGCTGCGGCAGCGTGATCCGACCACGCGGTGGGATCTCTACGCCCTCGACCCGGACACGACGTACGTCAATATCGGGTTCTGGTCCAGCGTCGAGCTCGCCGCTGGGGACAGCGACGGTGTCCACAACCGGGCCATCGAGAAGAAGGTGGCCGAGCTCAATGGCCGCAAGTCGCTCTACTCGACGGCGTTCTACTCACCGGAGGAGTTCTGGCAGACCTACGGTGGCGCGGCGTACGACAAGGTCAAGGCGACCTACGATCCAGACGGCCGGCTGCTCAGCCTCTACGACAAGACCGTGCGAAGAAGGTGACCCATGCCCCGCAAACCACTCGCCAACCTGCTGCACGACATCCTAGGCGGCGTGCCGATCCGCGTCGTCGCCTACGACGGAAGTACCACTGGCCCGGTCACCCCGGACCTGACCGTCCACATCCGCAGCCCGAAGGCGCTCTCCTATCTGCTGTCCGCGCCCGGCTCACTGGGTATGGCCCGGGCCTACGTCACTGGCGAGATCGGCCTGGACGGCGATCTGTACACGGCGCTGTCCTACCTCTGGTCGGACGCCATCGGCTCGGTGAGCTGGGCGCAGCGTCTCGACGCCCTGCGCAACATCGACCCGAAGGCGCTGCGCTGGGTCGAGGCGCCGCCCGAGGAGTACGGCGCCCGGCGCTGGCGCGACGGCTTCCGTCACTCCCGGCGGCGCGACGCCGGTGTGATCAGCCATCACTACGACGTGTCCAACACGTTCTACGAGTGGGTGCTCGGGCCGTCCATGACCTACACCTGTGCCTGCTACCCGACCGAGGCGGCCAGCCTGGAGGAGGCCCAGGCGCACAAGTACGACCTGGTCTGCCGCAAGCTCGGCCTTCAGCGCGGGATGCGGCTGCTCGACGTCGGCTGCGGCTGGGGCGGCATGGTGCGCCACGCCGCCAAGGAGTACGGCGTGCACGCGGTGGGCGTGACCCTCTCCCGGGCCCAGGCCGAGTGGGGCGCCAAGGCGGTCGCCGCCGAAGGATTGAGCGACGTGGCCGAGGTGCGCCGCAGCGACTACCGCGACGTGTCCGAGACCGGCTTCGACGCCGTCTCGTCGATCGGGCTCACCGAGCACATCGGCCTGAAGAACCTGCCGGACTACTTCGCGTTCCTGCACGACAAGCTGCGCCCGCAGGGACGGCTGCTGAACCACTGCATCACCCGTCCGACCACCGACGAGCGGACCCGCAGGCGCGGCTTCATCGACCGGTACGTCTTTCCTGACGGCGAGCTCGAAGGCGTGGGCACGATCGTCTCGGCGATGCAGGACAACGGCTTCGAGGTCCGGCACGAGGAGAACCTCCGCGAGCACTACGCCAAGACGCTCACCGGCTGGTGCGACAACCTGCTGGCCCACTGGGACGAGGCGGCCGCAGAGATCGGCGAGCCGAAAGCTCGGGTCTGGCTGCTCTACATGACGGGTTCGAGGCTGGGCTTCGAACGGCGCGTCATCGAGCTGCACCAGGTCCTGGGCGTGCGCTCCGACGGGGGCAGGTCGGCCATGCCGCTGCGTCCCGACTGGGGGGTTTAGAAGGCCAACGCGTCCTACGCTGCATGGCGTGAGCCTTTCGCCGCCGATTGAAACCCCGTTGCTGCGCCGAATCCGGGAGTCGGTGATCGGCGACGACCAGGTGCTACCCGGGCCTTACGGCCCGCGCCGGGTGACCTACGCGGACTACACCGCTTCGGGCCGGGCGCTGAGCTTCATCGAGGACTTCATCCGCGACGAAGTGCTGCCGCGCTACGCCAACACGCATACCGAGTCGAGTGGGACCGGCCTGCAGACCACGCGGTTGCGCGAGGACGCCCGCGCCATCATCCGGGAGGCCGTCGGCGGCGACGACGACACGGTGGTGATCTTCGCCGGATCTGGCTGTACCGGCGCGATCGACAAGCTCATTGGCATTCTCGGCCTGCGCATTCCGGCCGAACTGGACGACCGCTACCGCCTGCGGGACGCCATTCCCGCCGAGGATCGGCCGGTCGTGTACATAGGGCCGTTCGAGCATCACTCCAACGAGTTGCCGTGGCGTGAGTCGATCGCGGACGTGGTGACGATTCCGCAGGACGTCGACGGGCACATCGACGTCGCCGAGCTCGAGCGCCAGCTCGTCGCACACGCCGAACGGCCGCTGAAGATCGGGTCGTTCTCCGCGGCCAGCAACGTGACCGGGATCGTCAGCGACACCGACCGCATTGCGGCGCTGCTCCACACCCACGGCGCACTGTCGTTCTGGGACTTCGCCGCTGCCGCGCCTTACATCGACATCGAGATGTACGGGGACGCGGAGCGGGATCCGCTGTCGTACAAGGACGCAATCTTCCTCAGCCCGCACAAGTTCATCGGCGGACCGAGCACGCCGGGCGTGCTGGTGGTCCGCCGCGAATTGCTGCACAACCGAGTCCCGGACGTGCCCGGCGGCGGCACCGTCGCCTACGTCAACCCCGCCGAGCACCGGTACCTGACCGATCCGGCCCATCGCGAGGAGGGCGGCACGCCAGCCATCGTCGACTCCATCCGCGCCGGGCTGGTGGTCCAACTAAAGCAGGCGGTGGGCAAGGACGTGATCCGCGAACACGAGGACTTCTACCTCCGCCAGGCCGTCGCCGCCTGGCAGCAGGAGCCGTCGATCGAGATCCTCGGCAACCTGGAGTCCGAGCGGCTCTCCATCGTTTCGTTCGTGCTGCGCTCGCCGAGCGGACGCTATCTGCATCACAACTTCGTCGTGGCCGTGCTGAACGACCTGTTCGGAATCCAGTCCCGAGGGGGGTGCTCGTGCGCCGGGCCGTATGGCCACACCCTGCTCGGCATCGACCTGGACCGCTCGCACGAGTTCGAACGGGAGATCGCGCGCGGCTGCGAGGGGATCAAGCCCGGCTGGGTCCGAGTGAACTTCAACTACTTCATCGCTCCGCCGGTGTTCGACTACATCGTCGAGGCGGTGCGCATCGTAGCCCGCGACGGCTGGCGGCTGCTGGGCGACTATCGGTTCGACCCGGCCACCGCGCTGTGGCGGCACCGGCACGGGCCCACCGAGCCGCCGCTGCGCCTGAATCAGGTGAGCTATGACCCGGACGGCGAGATGTGCTACCCGCACCACGACGACCGAGCCGCCGAGTCCGAGCTCCGCAGCTATCTGGCGGAAGCGGCAGTCACGCTGACCGCGGCCGACCCGCCCGACCTGGCCGAGCACTACGCCTCGTCCGCGCTCAGCGACGACTTCGAGCACCTGCGGTGGTTCGACCTGCCCGCGGCCTGCTTGACGTCCGCGCCTGAGACCGTCGCCGCGGGCTAATGTCGGGAGTCGGAGCGAGTAGTTGAGCTCGGACGTGGGCACGGCCAGCGTTGTTGAATGGCCTCGTAGGCCATGCCCGCCGGATCGCGCAGCGATCTGGTGGTGTGCGCAGAGGAGGTGTTAGCCACGCCACGCACGGTGCGCAACTTCGTCGACGGCGCGGTCGTCGACGGGCCTCAGGAGACCTTCGAGCGGATCGACCCGGTCGACGGGTCGGTGACCGCGGTCGTGGACCGCGCCGACGACGAGCTCGTGGACCGTGCGGTGCAGGCGGCGCGGGCGGCGCTGGCCGGGCCGTGGGGGAGCACCACAGTGGCCGAGCGGGCCGCCGTCCTGCGTCGGGCCGCCGTCATCATCGAGTCCCGCGCCGAGGAGTTCGTCGCCACCGAGGTGGCCGACACCGGCAAGCCGGTGGCCCAGGCCCGGGAGCTGGACGTGGCCCGGGCGAGCGCCAACTTCCGCTCGTTCGCCGACACCGTCAGTGCCGCGGGCCTGCCGTCCTACCTCACTGAGCTGCCCGGCGGCGGGCGGGCGCTGAACTACGCGGTACGCAAGCCGCTCGGCGTGGTGGCCGTCATCGTGCCGTGGAACCTGCCGCTCCTGCTGCTCACCTGGAAGGTGGCGCCGGCTCTCGCCTGCGGCAACGCGGTCGTGGTCAAGCCCAGCGAGAACACTCCGTCGACGGCGGCGCTCCTGGCTGAGGTGCTGGCCGAGGCCGGCCTCCCGCGCGGTGTGTACAACGTGGTGCACGGTTTCGGCGACGTCGGCGAGGCGCTGGTGAGCCACCCCGGCATCGACGGCGTGACGTTCACCGGCTCGTCGGCCACCGGCGCTCGCATCATGGCCACGGTGGCGTCGCGGGTGCGTCCGGTCTCGTTCGAGCTCGGCGGCAAGAACGCCGCCATCGTCTGCGCCGACGCCGACCTCGACCTGGCGCTCCCCGGTCTCGCCCGGTCCGTCTTCGCCAACACCGGCCAGGTGTGTCTGTGCACCGAGCGGGTTTACGTGCAACGGGCGATCTTCGACGACGTTGTCGCGGGCCTGACCGAGCGAGCCCGCGGGCTCCGATTGGGCCGGCCCCAGGCGGTCGAGACGACGACCGGCCCGCTGATCTCCGAGCCACACCGCGCGAAGGTGCTCTCCTACTACCGCCTGGCCGAGGAGGAGGGCGCCAAGACCGTCATCGGTGGCGGCATTCCGTCGATGCCCGACGAACTGGCCGGCGGATCGTGGGTGGAGCCGACGTTGTGGACCGGCCTGGACAACCAGAGCCGGATCATGCGCGAGGAGATCTTCGGGCCGTGCGCCGCCCTGGTGCCCTACGACACCGACGACGAGGCGGTCGCCTTGGCCAACGACACCGACTACGGACTGGCCGCGGCCGTCTGGACGACGGACCTGAGCCGCGGGCACACCTTGGCCGCCCGGATGAACGTGGGCATGGCCTGGGTGAACACCTGGTTCCTGCGTGACCTCCGCTCGCCGTTCGGCGGGGTGGGGCTCTCCGGGATCGGCCGAGAGGGCGGCCGGTTCTCCCTTGACTTCTACACCGAGCCCACCAACGTCTGCATTCTGTTATGACCGGCTACGTCGTGCCCGGCAAGGCGAGGCCGCGGGGCCGGTTCCCGCACGTGCGCCGCTCCGGCGATCTGTTCTTCGTGTCGGGCACGTCATCGCGTCGGCCGGACGACACGATCGCCGGTATCGGCGACATCCGCGTCCAGACTCGTGCCGTCATCGAGAACATCGACGACGTGCTCCGCGCGGTGGGGGCTGGCCTCGACGACCTCGCCCAGATCACCACCTATCTCGTCGACATGGCTGACTTCGACGGCTACAACGACGTCTACGCCGAGTTCTTCGACGAGACCGGACCGGCCCGCACGACGGTCGCCGTCCGGGAACTGCCGCACCCGGACCTGCTCATCGAGATCCAAGCCATCGCCCACCGCGCCACCGAGAGGAGCCCTTCGTGACGATTTCCCAGCCGATCAACTTCCCGAAGTGGATCGAGGAGAACCAGCACCTGCTGAAGCCGCCGGTCAACAACAGGGCGCTCTATGCCACCCACGACTTCATCGTCCAGGTCGTGGGCGGGCCGAACCAGCGCACCGACTTCCATGTCGACCCGTACGAGGAATGGTTCTACCAACTCAAGGGGACGATGCACGTCGACCTCATGCTCGACGACGGGCCCACCTCGGTCGAGATCAGCGAAGGCGAGACGTGGATGCTGCCACGCAACACGCCGCACTCGCCGCAGCGTCCGGAGGCGGGCTCGATCGGGATGGTGGTCGAGCGCATCCGTGAGCCCGGCACGCTGGAGAAGTTCCGGTGGTACTGCCAGAACTGCAACAACATGCTGTACGAGGTCGAGCTCCAAGTGACCGACATCGTCAAGGACCTCCCGCCGGCGTTCGAGAAGTTTTACAACGACGCCGACGCCCGCAAGTGCGCGAACTGCGGCGCCGTCCACCCCGGTAAGGGCTGAGCACGATCCAGAAGCCCACCGTGGTGGGAACGGAGCACGCGCCGGTCGTCGACGTCCACACCCACTACGTGCCTCGGCAGTGGCCATCGCTGGCCGATCAGGTGGGCGGGGTCGGCTGGCCCTACGTGCGCATCGACTCCGAGCGCGAGGCCATGATCATGGTCGAGGAGCGCGAGTACCGGCGCATCGGCCGCGAGTGCTGGGACGCGGAGTGCCGGCTGGCGGACATGGACGCCGACGGCGTCGACAAGCAGGTGCTCAGCCCCACGCCGCTGTTCTTCGCCTACCGCCGTCCGGTCGATCACGGCGTGAAGGCGGCCGCGGTGTTCAACGACCTCGCGCTGGAGATCTGCGCACCGGCCCCGGACCGGCTCGTGCCGTTCTGCCAGGTTCCGCTCCAGGACCCGGACGCCGCCTGTCGCGAGCTGGACAGGTGCCTCACCAACGGCCATGTTGGCGTCGAGATCGGCAACCACATCGAGGACCGCGACCTCGACGACGAGGGCATCGTCACGTTCCTTCAGCACTGTGCGGCGGTACAGGCGCCGGTGTTCGTGCACCCGTGGGGGATGGACCGGTCACCCCGCCTGAACCGCTGGATGGCGCGCTGGCTGGCCGCGATGCCCGCCGAGACGCACCTCTCTTTGCTGGCGATGACCCTGGGCGGTGTCTTCGACCGGGTGCCCGAGTCGCTGCGCATCTGTTTCGCCCACGGCGGCGGGTCGTTCGCGTTCTGGCTGGGCCGCACGGACAACGCTTGGCACCGGCGGCCCGATTTGGTGGCCACTTCCGAGCACCCACCGTCGCACTACGTGCGGCGCGTCCACGTCGACTCCGTGGTGTTCACCGAGGCCGCGCTCCGGGTGCTCGTCGACACCTTCGGCGTCGACCGAGTCATGCTGGGGAGCGACTACCCCTTCCCGCTGGGCGAGCGTCCGGCGGGTGAGGTCATCCGCACCTCTGGCTTCCTAACCGACGAGGACCGGCGTGAGCTCCTGGGCGGCACGGCGGGCCGCTTTCTGGCCAGGACGTGACGGCTAGGCGACGGGTCAGACCTTGAGCCGGTAGGCACCACGCGCCGCCTTCGCGACGAAGAACGTCGGTTCGGTGAAACCTCGGCCAGCGAAGGCTTCCCGGATCGTGTCGGAGACGCGGGCGACGTCGTCGGCGCCGACGAGGGCGATAACGCAGCCGCCGAAGCCGCCCCCGGTCATGCGTGCCCCGACCGCGCCGGCGGCCATGGCCGTCTCGACCGCGGTGTCCACCTCGGGGACGGTGATCTCGAAGTCGTCGCGCATGGACCGATGCGAGGCGAGCAGCAATGGGCCGATCGCCGAGATGTCGCCGGCCCGCAGCAGAGCCGCAGTCTCGAGCACGCGGGCGTTCTCGGTGACGACGTGCCGGGCGCGCCGGAGCAGGGTGTCGTCGCCGGGGGTGGCGGCCCGCAGCTTGGCCGTCGCGTCGTCGAGACCGGCGACGCCGACATCGCGGAGCAGTTCGACACCGAGCACCGCGGCGGCGCGGTGGCAGGCCTGCCGGCGGTCCCCGTACTCGCCGTCGGCGTTCCGGTGCGGGGCATGCGTGTCGGCGACGAGGAGGGCCAGGCCCGCGCCGGCCGGATCGAAGGGCACCGACTCGGTCTCCAGTGACCGCATGTCGCACAGCAGGACGTGGCCGGCCTCACACTTCACCGAGGCGAGTTGGTCCATGCCACCTGTCGGCGCGCCCACGAACTCGGTCTCGGCGCGAAGCGCCAGGGCGACCAGTTCGTCGGCCTCGGCGGGGTCGCCGGCCTCCTCGGCGACGGCCGCCGTCACCGAGCACACCACGGCCGCCGAGGACGACAAGCCCGCGCCCACTGGGACGTTGCTGTCGATGTGGACCCGAAGCCCAGGCACTGATCGGCCGGACTCGCGCACCGCCCAGACCGAGCCGGCCGGATAGGCGGCCCATCCGATGACCGCTCCCGGGCTTAGTTCGGCGAGCCCCGATTGCACGCGATGGGCCCGTTGCGTCGAGGTGATGGCCACGGTCGGCTCGGTGAGCGCACGCGCTGTCGCCGTGCAGCCCTGCTCGATCGCCAGCGGGAGGACATACCCGCCGTTGTAGTCGGTGTGCTCGCCGATCAGGTTCACCCGACCCGGCGCGCGCCACGCAGTCGTCATGGTCGGAGCGGCTCCGTCGGTGTGCAGAGGGGATCGACGGGCGACCCTACACTGAATCGATGGACGCCCGCGGCGGCACAACAGGCCGGTCCGCCGGTGAGTGTGTCCGGTCGCTCCCTCTGTCGCGACCAATCCTCTCTAGGAGTTCGGCACAACGATGAGCACCACCCTGATCAACGTCGGCATCGTGCTGGCGCTGATCCTCATCGAAGGGATCTTCGTGGCCAGCGAGATCGCGCTGGTGACCTTGCGCGATGGTCAGGTTCGGGCCCTGGCCGAGCGGGGCCGCCGCGGCGCCGCGGTGGCGCGGCTGGTCGCCGATCCCAACCGCTTCCTGGCGACGGTGCAGATCGGCGTGACCTCGACCGCTTTGCTGTCGAGCGCGTTCGGCGCCGTAACGCTATCCGAGGAGGCCAAGCGGTTCCTCGTCGACCACGGCGTCCACGAGGGGTGGGCGGCGGTCATCGGCGTCGTCGGCGTCACCTTCGTGATATCGATCGTGACGCTGGTGATCGGCGAACTGGCGCCGAAACGCCTCGGCCTTCAGCGCGCGGAGCGCACCGCGCTCGGGGTGGCACCGACACTCGACCGCATCGCGTCGATCGTGCGTCCGCTCATCTGGTTCCTGTCCCGGGCCACCGACGTCATCGTGCGACTGCTCGGCGGCGACCCGAGCGTCGGCAAGGAGTCCATCAGCGACGAAGAGCTGCGTGGGCTGGTGGCTGCGCACGAGTCGCTATCTTCGGAGGAGCGCAGCCTGATCGACGACGTCTTCGCCGCCAGCAGTCGTAGCGTCGCCGAGGTGATGGTGCCGCGCAGGGACGTCGAGTTCCTCGAGTCGACGCTGACGATCAGCCGCGCGATGAAGTTGGTCGGCGACTCGCCGCACTCGCGCTATCCGGTGATCGGCCGCAGCCAGGACGACGTGATCGGCTTCGTCCATATCCGCGACCTCGTCCTGGGCGATGGTCAGGGCGACCGCACCCGGCGGGTCAGTGACTCCCTTCGCGAGGTGAAGGCGCTGCCCGGTTCGAAGAAGGTGCTCGCCGCCCTCAGCGAGATGCGTCGCGACGGCCAGCACCTGGCCATCGTGTTCGACGAGTACGGCGGCACCGACGGGATCGTCACGCTCGAGGACCTCATCGAGGAAGTCATCGGCGACATCCGCGACGAGTACGACACGCAGGCGGTGCGATCGCATCGGCTGGCCGGGGGAGCCGTCGAGATCGAAGCGGGGATCAACCTCGACGAGTTCTGCGAACTCACCGGGATCAAACTGCCATTGGGCCCGTACGAGACCGCGGGCGGTTATGTGATGGCACGGCTCGGCAAGCTCCCCGAGGTCGGGGACATGGTCCAAGCGGACGGGATGCGCATCGTTGTGACGGAGATCGACGGCCGCCGCACGTCCCGCATCCGCGTGGTCCCGGCGCCGGAAACCGCCGAGCCTGCGGCCGAGCCGTCGGCGGGTGCCGGCGCGCATCCACAGTGACCTCGCCCGGGGCGGCCGCCGTGGGTTTGGGATGCCAGAATCGGTGCCCATGACCGCGTCCCTCGAAAACGCTTCGAGCACCACGCTCGGCGACGGTGCCGCGAAGGAGGGGACGCGCCGGGTTCTGTCGGGAATTCAGCCCACCGCCGGATCGTTCCATTTGGGCAACTACCTCGGTGCGTTGCAGCAGTGGGTGGCACTTCAGGACGAGGCCGACGCCTTCTACTGCGTCGTCGATCTGCACGCCCTGACCCTCGACCCTCCGACGCCGGAGCAGCTCGCCGACCGCACCCGCACGTCCGTGGCCCAGCTCCTCGCGGCCGGCCTCGACCCGGCTCGTTGCTCGTTGTTCCTCCAGAGCCACGTGCCGGCGCACACCCAACTGTCGTGGATCCTCGAATGCCTGACCGGCTACGGCGAGGCCAGCCGGATGACGCAGTTCAAGGACAAGTCCTCGCGATCGGGCGCTGACCGGATCAGCGTCGGGCTGTTCACCTACCCGGTACTGCAGGCGGCCGACATCCTGATCTACCGCGCGAACCAGGTGCCGGTCGGCGAGGACCAGCGCCAGCATCTCGAGCTCACCCGCACCCTGGCCGCACGATTCAACGCCCGGTACGGCGAGACGTTGACGGTGCCGGACGCGTTCGTCCGGCCCGCCACCGCGAAGATCCTCGACCTGACCGATCCGTCGGCGAAGATGAGCAAGTCGTTGGCCGATGCCGGCACGCTGTACCTTCTCGACGAGCCGGCCGCGCTGACCCGCAAGATCAAGCGCGCGGTGACAGATGCCGGGTCGGAAGTCCGCTACGACCCTGAGCGGCAGCCCGGGGTATCGAACCTTGTCGTGATCCTGGCGGCGGTGACCGCCTCCACGCCGACCAAAGTGGCCGAAGAGTACTCCGACTCCGGCTACGGCGCCCTCAAGACCGCCACCGCCGAGGCCGTCGTCGCGTTCGCCGAACCGTTCGCCCGGCGCACCCGCGAACTTCTCGACGACCCGGCCGAACTCGACCGGGTCCTGGCCGTCGGCGCGGAGAAGGCGCGCGCGGTAGCGGCCGATACGCTGGCCGCCGTGTACGAGCGGGTCGGCTTCCTTCCGGCGGCCCCGGTACCCGCTGGTGGGGTCGCTCGGTGACCCAGCCGACCGTGGTCGGCGTGGTCGTCGACATCCCGCAGCCGCATGCGTCGGTGTTGACTGCATGGCGCGAACGCGTCGGCGACGCCCAAGGCCGGCTCATCCCGCCGCATGTGACGCTGTTGCCTCCGACGGCCGTCGATCCCACGGCGATGGAGAAGGTCTACCTGCACCTCGAGCAGGCCAGCTCGATGCTGCGGCCCTTCGCCATGCACCTCTCCGGGACCGGCACGTTCCGACCGCTGTCCCAAGTGGTCTTCGTCCAAGTGGCGGCCGGCATCGTCCACTGCGAGGCGCTGGCCACCGCGATTCGCAGCGGTCCGCTCGACCGCGAGCTCAACTATCCGTACCACCCGCACGTCACCGTGGCCCAGGACGTTGATGACGCCGCGCTCGATCTCGCGTACGACGGGCTCAGTGCTTTCGCCGCCAGGTTCGTCGTCACCCAGTTCACCGTCTACGAGCAGCGCCCGGACGGCCGCTGGAGGCCGACGCGGTCGTTCCCTCTCGGAGTCCCGTGAAGGGTCTCATCGCAGGGCTGAAGGCCGCCTTCACCCGATGGTGGGTGGGCCTCCGACAGTCCTGGCGGTGGCTGGACCACGTAGTACGGGCTTGGGACCAGTACCGGAAGAACGCGGGCAACTACCTGGCCGGCGGCATCGCGTACTTCTCGTTCCTGGCGCTGTTCCCGATCGTGCTGCTCGGGGTTTCCATCGCCGGCTTCGTCCTGCATGCCCGGCCGGATACTTTGCAGAACCTCTACGACACCATCGAGCGGAACGCGCCCGGCGGGCTGGGCGACACCATCGAGACGGCCATCCAGACCGCGATCAACTTCCGGGCCAGCGTCGGCGTGGTCGGTTTAGTGGGCACGTTGTTCGTCGGCCTGGGCTGGGTGGCCAACCTCCGCCTGGCCAGCTCCCTCGTCTGGGGGACCGGTTGGGTCAAGCGGCCGTTCCTCAAGGCCAAGCTCGCCGACGGCATTATCCTGATCGGGCTCGGCATCGCCCTCCTCATCTCGCTGGCGCTGACGGCCGGCGGGACGGCGCTCTCCTCGTTCATCCTGGACCACACCGTGCTCGGCTCCGTGCCGGGCTCGCAGCTCCTGGCCCCGGTCGTCGGCATCGTCGTGGCCATCGCCGCGGACATCGTGATCTTCGGGTTCCTCCTCATTCGGCTGCCGCAGGCATCGGTGCCGCCGGGTCTCGCCTTCCGCGGCGCGTTGTTGGCCGCCATCGGCTTCGAGATCTTGAAGATCATCGGCGCCTACTACTTGGCCATCGTCGGGCGCAGCCCAGCGGCGAGCGCGTTCGGCTCGATCCTCGGCGTGCTCATCTTCTTCAATCTGGTGTTCCGTTTCCTGTTGTTCTGCATGGCATGGATCGCCACGGCGATGGAATCGGGGGAGGCACCGAAGCCGGCGGTACCGGAACCACCCGCCCCACCGCCGCCGACCGAACGGGTCGAACCGACGCCCGCCCCGGCGGGGCCGTCACCGACGGTGGTGGCGGGAACGCTGGTGGGAGCGGGCGCCGCGGTCGGGGTGGGCTCGGTCACCGCGGCGAGCCTGTGGCGGCGAGCGCGCCGGCGCTCGAAGGCGGCCCGCGCCGCTCTAGTTCGCGACTCGTCGGCGGCGCCGGAGAAGAAGACCTCCGACGCCGAGTAGGACCGCCGCGCCCACCGTCGCAGTGGCCAGACCGGTGTCCATCCCGGAACGCCCCGAAGGTGCCACTGGCAAAGCCGCAGCGGGTGCGGACGAGGCACGCGCGGACGGCGACGTCGGCGGAGCTGGCGGGATGGTCGCCACCGGGCCCTCGAGCCGACCGACCGAACTGCCCGCGGGCAGCCGGCTGGCCCAAGCCAGTAGGGCGGCCGCCTGCTGGTACTGATCCAGCGGCACCCGTTCGGCCCGCAGGAAGACGATTTCGAGCCGGTGCCCGCCGCGCTTGGCCACACACATGTAGGTGTGCCGCGCGGCGTCGGTGTAACCGGTCTTGGCGAGAACGGCACCCTTGACGCCGGCCAGGAAGTTCTCCGACTGGTTGTACAGCGGGACGCGGCGGTACTTGTGGCCGTGCACCTTCTGCCGGGGCAGGTAGGTCATGAAGGTGCGGTCGTAGGCGACGAACCGCGGCGTGTTGGCCACCGCCCGCAACACCAGCGCCATGTCGTACGCGCTGGTCAGCTGCCGCCAGCCGTCCAACCCGGACGGGTGCTCGACGAACGTGTCGTAGCCGCCCAGGGCCAGGATCTTCTGGTTCATTGCGGCCACCGTCTTAGGTGCTCCGCCGACCGCCTCGGTCAGCGCCATCGCCGCGTCATTCCCCGACATGAGCAACATGGCCTTGAACAGGGTGTCGACGCGGTAGCGCCCACCGGCGACGAGACCCACTGCCGACCCCTCAACGTTGGCCGCGGAGGCGTGCACTGTCACTACTCGCGATCCGGGCAGTTCGGGCAGTAGCACCAACGCGGCCAGTGCCTTGAGAATGCTGGCCGGCTGGTAGCGACCGTGCGGGTCGCGCGCGGCCAGGACGGTGCCGGTGTCGAGATCGGCGATCAGCCAGGCATGGGCGGTGAGGTGTTTCGGCAGCCGCGGGGCGCCCGCGGGCAGAACGAGACCCCGCGACAGCAGGCGCGGTCCGCCCACAGGTTGCCCGTCCGGGCCGATGCCGCCCAACGGCGGGTGCGGATCGGGCTTGGCCGGTGAGTTGGTGTGCGCGGTTGGCTTGGGCGCGGCCGGGGGCAGGCTCGGCGCCGCCTGGGCGACCGGCGGGCCCGCCAGCGCCACCGCCAAGGCGGCGCCGGCGACGAGGACGGAACGGCCACGCACGGCGCTCAGCGTAAGCGCTTGCCGGCCGTGCTTGACCGGTTTACGCGTGGCCGATCCGGCCGATGCCCGGCCGGTGGCGGGGCAATGGCAGGACCTGCCAGAGTGCCGGTTTCCGGCTGAGTGTCTTGTGGTAGTTCGTCGCGCACCCACAACGATCGTGTTACGCAGCCGCCACTGGCTTCGCCGTGCCGCCTCACGTCGGGCTAGGGTGAGGCCACTTTCCGTGCGTCCATGGCGGACGCTCGTCTGGTTAGGAGTTCCTGTGTCACGTGTGAAACGTGCTGTGCTGCTTGCCGTGGTGGCGGCGCTCAGCCTGGGGCTGACCGCATGTAGCAAAACCAAGAACAACAACACCGCCAGCGGTAGCGGATCCACCGCGGCCGCGAAGCAGAAGCCGGTCACCATGTGGGTCGACTCCGACGGATGCGAGACCGCTCAGCAGTATTGCAACGTGTTCCTGACCACGGTCCTCAAGAACGTGAAGGACGAGGTCAAGCTCTCTGTCGAGAACGCTTCCGCTAACGTCCACCCGACGACCGACACGCTTGGTGACCTGTCGAACGGCGGTACCGGGCTCGCTCCCTTCCACGACTTCGACAGCAAGGTCTCCAGCGACCTCAAGGGTGAACTGGACAAGATCAAGCAGGACATCGTCTCCGGGACGATCAAGATCACCTCGCCGTCGCAGCCAACAGGCGACGACAAGCTCACCCCGCCGTCATCAGGCGGCAACGCCAACTACAAGGCGTGCATGGTGACCGACACCGGCGGCATCGACGACAAGTCGTTCAACGCGGCCGCGTGGGCCGGGATGCAGGAGGCTCAGTCGGACGGCAAGGGCAAGGTTAGCTACGTCCAGTCGAAGACGCAGACTGACTACGTCCCGAATATCAATGCGCTGCTCAAGCAGAAGTGCCAGTTGATCATCGGTGTCGGCGGCCTGATGGCCGACGCGATCAACAACGCGGCCAAGAAGAACCCGAAGACCTACTTCGCCATCGTCGACTCGAACGGCAACGGCACCAACCTCCAGGGTCTTCAGATCAACACCGCGCAGTCCGGCTTCCTGGGCGGGTACCTAGCGGCCGGTTACTCCAAGAGCGGCGTGGTGGCTACGTACGGAGGTCTGAACATCAAGCCCGTCACGGTGTACATGGACGGCTTCTGGGAGGGCGTGCAGTACTACAACAAGCAGAAGGGCAAGTCGGTCAAGGTGCTCGGCTGGGACGAGACCAACCAGAAGGGCGGCACCTTCGCCGGCTCCTTCACCGACCAGGGCAAAGGACAGCAGATCACCCAGAACTTCATCAACCAGGGTGCTGACGTGATCTTCCCGGTGGCCGGTGGCACGGGTCTCGGCAGCGCCGCGGCCTGCCAGTCGGCGTCGGGCTCGTAACCGAAGGAGTGCCGCTAGTCCCACGACCTCGCTGCGCCGGGTAGGTTCTCCACGAGACCGCCCGGGGCAGCGAGGTCGTGTGTCCCACGTGGGGTTCGCTGACGGAGGTGCCGTGAGGCTCGAACTGCGCGGCGTCACCAAGAGGTTCGGCTCGCTCGTTGCCAACGACGCGATCGACCTCGTCGTCGAGCCGGGCGAGATCCACGCCCTGCTCGGCGAGAACGGCGCCGGCAAGTCGACCCTGATGAACGTCCTCTACGGGCTGTACCACCCGGACGCGGGAGAGATCCTGATGGACGGCAAGCCGGTGTCGTTCTCGGGTCCAGGCGAAGCCATCGCGGCCGGCATCGGGATGGTGCATCAGCACTTCATGCTCATCCCGGTATTCACGGTGGCCGAGAACGTCATGCTCGGCCATGAATGGACGACCGGACCGGCCGGCGTGCTGTCACGGCGGACCGCCCGCGCCGAGGTAGGCAAGCTCAGCGACGAGTTCGGCATGCGGGTGGATCCGGATGCGCTCGTCGGCGATCTGCCGGTCGGTGTGCAGCAACGCGTGGAGATCCTCAAGGCGCTCATCCGGCATGCCGAAGTGTTGATCCTCGACGAGCCCACCGCCGTGCTGACGCCCCAGGAGATCGACGACCTCATCCGGGTCATGCGCGATCTCAAGGCTTCCGGCACGTCAATCGTGTTCATCACCCACAAGCTGCGCGAGGTCAAGGCCATCGCCGACAAGATCACTGTCATCCGCCGCGGCAAGGTCGTCGGCCAAGCGCGACCGGACTCCAGCGAGACGGAGCTGGCGACGATGATGGTCGGCCGCGACGTGGCGCTGACCGTCGACAAGGGCCCGGCCAAGCCAGGCGAAGTCACCCTGGAGATCGACGACCTCGTCGTCAAGGACGACCGCGGCACTGTCACCGTCGATAGCGTCTCCCTCGAGGTACGCGCGGGCGAGATTCTGGCCCTCGCCGGCGTCCAGGGCAACGGCCAGGAGGAGCTGGTCGAGACGCTTCTGGGACTGCGCATCCCGGTCTCGGGTTCGATCCGGTTGGACGGCGCTGCCATCACGACCGAGACGCCGCACCAGATCCTCGACCGTGCGGTCGGCTTCGTCCCGGAGGACCGTCAGCGAGACGGGTTGGTGGCCAGTTTCACTATTGCCGAGAACCTCGTGCTCAACCAGAGCGACCGCGAGCCCTACGCCCGCGGGCTGAACATGCGGTCCGGACCGATCGAGGCGAACGCCCGCGCCCGGGTGCGCGAGTTCGATATCCGGACCCCGTCGATCGACGCCCCGGCCGGCACGCTCTCCGGTGGTAACCAGCAGAAGCTCGTCATCGCTCGCGAGATGTCACGTCCGTTGCGGCTGTTCGTCGCCTCACAGCCGACCCGCGGCGTGGACGTCGGCGCCCAGGAGTTCATCCACACCCGCATGGTGGCCGAGCGGGACCGCGGCACCGCCGTGGTCCTCGTGTCGACCGAGCTCGACGAGGTGCTCGGGCTGGCCGACCGTATCGCGGTGATGTATCGCGGCAAGATCGTCGGCATCCTCCCGGCTGGTGCCAGTCGGGACGAGGTGGGCCTGATGATGGCCGGCGCCACGCAGGAGCAGGCGCACATTGAAGCGGAGGCGCACCCCACCGCCATCGCTGCCGTTGAACAGGCCGAGTCATGATCACCCCACGAAACCGCTCCGCATACAACGCTCTGCGCTTTCGCGGGCAGGGCCTACGCCGCCGGTCACCAATGCGGGCCATGCCCGATCCGCGTGGTCCAGTTGATGGTGCACCGGTGAGGGCCGACTCATGACCGTCGTCGGCGCGACTGAGGACCAGGCCCCGGCACCAGTCACGATGCTCGGCGAGTCCGGGGCGCGCGCCAGTCGGTGGGACAACGTCGTCGTCACGGCGCTCGCCTTCGTGCTGGCGGGCGCCTGCGGCGCGCTGCTGATGATGTTCTCCGACGACGTGGTGCGTCACGACATCACCAACGACCCAGGCGCGTTCGTGGGCGACGCGTGGCGCGTGGTCAGCGGTGGGTACACCGCCATGTTCGAAGGCGGCATCTACGACTTTCACAACGACGGGACGGTGGCCGGGATCTTCGGGCCGATCTCGGGCTCGATCTTCCGGGCCGCCCCGCTCATCCTCGCTGGTCTGGGCGTCACGCTGGCGTTCCGCGCCGGGCTGTTCAACATCGGCGGTGAAGGTCAGATCATCGTCGGCGCGACCTTCGCCGGGTACGTGGGCTTCGGCGTTTCGTTGCCGCCGGTCATCCACCTGGCTGCGGCCATCATCGCGGGCATCATCGGCGGTGCGCTGTGGGGCTTCATCGCCGGGATTCTCAAAGCGAAAGCGGGCGCGCATGAGGTCATTTCGACGATCATGCTCAACTACATCGCCATATACGGCCTGCAATATCTGCTGAAAAAGACGTGGTTCGCGGCGGCTGGGTCCGACCAGGCCAGCAAGGTCGTCGACGGCTCGGCCCGCCTGCCGCACATTGCGGGTAGCTCGCTGCCGTTGGACTTCGCGGTCATCCTGGGCATCGCGTCGGCGATCGGTGTGTGGTGGCTGTTCTCCCGAAGCACCATCGGGTTCCGGCTGCGGGCGGTGGGCGCCAACCCGGCCGCGGCCCGGACCGCCGGCATGAACGTGGCCAACAGCACGATGCTGGCGATGGCGCTGGCCGGCGCCCTCGCGGGCCTGGCCGGTGTGGTGATCGTGCTCGGCGGCGCCACGTCGTACCAGGTCACGCAGGGGATCTCGTCCAACATCGGATTCGACGCGCTCACTGTCTCCCTGCTCGGACGGCTGAGCCCGTGGGGCACGGTCTACGCGGGCCTGCTATTCGGCATCCTCAAGCAGGGTGGCACCGAGATGCAGGCGACGGTCGCCATCCCCGTCGACATCGTCACGGTGATCCAGGCGCTCATCGTGATCTTCATCGCCGCGCCGCAGCTGACTCGCTCGATCTTCCGCCTTCCCTCACACGGCATGACCGCCTTCAATACCGCCACGACGAACCTGGCGGTGGCGGTGACCACCGAGACGGTGCCGCGCATCCCGCGTCACCTGCTGGTCGGTGGGACGCAGATCGCGGCCGGCCTGTTCGGTCTCTGGGCGTTCGCCCTCGGACCGCGGTCGGAATACACCGCCACGTTCCAACTCTCACTGCCGGGCTCCGCGGTCGACCTGGGCGGGGTCGCGATACAGACTCGCCCGGTCAACATCGTGCTGTGCCTGCTGGTCGTAGCCGCGGGCGTGCTTCGCATCACGGGCAAGCTCGCCGCGAAGTGGTGCGCGACGATTGCCGTCGTCGGGCTCCTGTGTGCGATGATCATCTGGTCGGTGGCCGGATCGCCGAACGGCCTGAACGTGGTGTCGTTGCTCCAGGGCTCATTGTTCCCGCTTGCCATCCCGCTGATTCTTGGTGCCATAGCGGGCGTCATCGGCGAGCGCGCCGGGGTGGTCAATGTCGCCATCGAAGGCCAGCTGCTGTTCGGTGCCTTCGTGGCCGCCGTGGTCGGCACCATCGCCGCCAGTGCCTGGGCCGGACTGATCGGCGGCATGGTGGCGGGGCTGCTGATCGGTGCCATTCTCGCCGGTCTCGCCATCCGTTACCTGGTCGACCAGGTCATCGTGGGCGTCGTGCTGAACGTGTTCGTCCTCGGCCTGACGACGTTCCTCTACAGCAAGGTGCTCCAGCCCGGGAACAACAGCACCCTCTACAACCAGCCGGCCCACTTCCACATCTACAAGGTCCCGGTGCTCAGCGACATCCCGCTGATCGGGCCGGTGTTCTTCTCCGGGACGGTCATGCTGTACCTGACCTACGTGGTGGTCGTGCTGGCCCAGTTCGGCCTCTTCTACACGCGGTGGGGGCTGCGGGTCCGATCGGTCGGTGAGCACCCGCGCGCCGCGGACACTGTCGGCATCAACGTCAACCGGACCCGGTACCGCTCCGTGTGGCTCGCCGGATGCGTGGCGGGAGCCGGCGGTGCGTTCCTCGTCATCGGGTCTGGCGCCGCGAACACATTCCAGATCAACATGAGCGCCGGCCAGGGTTTCATCGCGCTCGCCGCGGTGATCTTCGGCAAGTGGACGCCACGCGGCGCCGTGCTGGCCTGTCTGCTCTTCGGCTTCGCCAACCAGCTCCAGGTGCTGCTCCAGCAGGCCGGATCGCCCATCCCGAGCGACCTGCTTCTGATGGCGCCGTATGTGGTCGTGTTGTTCGCGGTGGCCGGCTTCATCGGACGGGTGCGGCCACCCGCCGCCGATGGCCAGCCCTACGTCGCTAGATGAGCTACCCCTCGGTCGATTGGGAAGCGCTGCGGGCCGCAGCGCGCGAGGCGATGACGCACGCGTACGCGCCGTACTCGAACCATCCCGTCGGTGCTGCTGCCCTAGTGGATGACGGTCGCGTCGTCACTGGCTGCAACGTCGAAAATGCCTCGTACGGCTTGACGCTCTGCGCCGAGTGCGGCCTGGTCTCAACGCTGCACGCCACCGGCGGCGGGCGCCTGGTCGCGTTCGTGTGCGTCAACAGGACGGGCACGCCCATCATGCCGTGCGGACGGTGCCGTCAGCTGTTGTGGGAGCACGGCGGCGCGGAGCTGCTGGTGGACACCGATCAGGGGCCGATGGCGATGAGCGCCGTGCTGCCGAAGTCTTTCGACGCCAGGGATCTTGGGTGAGCGAGCCGTTCGACGCGGTATCGGTGATCATCGCCAAGCGCGACGGTGGCCGCATCCCGGACGACCAAGTCGACTGGGTGATCGACGCCTACACGCGCGGCAGCGTCGCCGACGAGCAGATGGCCGCACTGGCCATGGCGATCCTGCTCAACGGCATGGAGCCGGCCGAACTGGCCCGCTGGACCGCCGCCATGATCGCGTCCGGCTCGCGCCTCGACCTGTCGGGCGTGCGGCGGCCGACGACCGACAAGCATTCGACCGGCGGAGTTGGTGACAAGATCACGCTGCCGCTCGCCCCGTTGGTGGCCGCCTGCGGCGCAGCGGTTCCGCAGCTGTCCGGCCGCGGCCTCGGGCACACCGGCGGGACGCTGGACAAGCTCGAATCGGTACCGGGTTGGCGGGCCAACCTGACCAACGCCGAGTTCCTGGCCCAACTCGACGCGGTCGGAGCCGTGGTGTGCGCGGCGGGGGACGAGCTGGCGCCCGCCGACCGCAAGCTCTACGCGTTGCGTGACGTGACCGGCACCGTGGAGTCGATCCCGCTCATCGCCAGCTCGATCATGAGCAAGAAGATCGCCGAAGGTTCCGCGGCGCTGGTGCTGGACGTGAAGGTGGGCTCGGGCGCGTTCATGAAGGACGTCGACCACGCGCGCGCTCTCGCCGAGACGATGGTCGAACTCGGCACCGCGCACGCCACTAAGACCATTGCGTTGCTGACGGACATGTCCACGCCGCTCGGTCGCACGGCCGGCAATGCCCTGGAGGTGCAGGAATCCGTCGAGGTTCTGGCCGGAGGAGGGCCGCCCGACGTCGTGGAGCTCACCCTGGCGCTGGCCCGCGAGATGCTCGCGGCCGCCGGCATCGACGTCGACCCGGCCGGCGCCCTGGCTGACGGACGGGCCATGGACGTGTGGCGCCGGATGATCGCGGCCCAGGGTGGCGACCCGGACGCGCCATTGGCCACGGCGGCGTGCGTCCACGACGTCCGGGCGGAACGCTCGGGTGTGCTCACCCGGTTGGACGCGCTCGCGGTCGGGACCGCGGCGTGGCGGCTCGGCGCCGGCCGGGCCCGCAAGGAGGACGCCGTCTCGCCGGCGGCCGGCGTGGTGATGCTGGCCAAACCGGGGGATGCAGTCCGGGCCGGGCAGCCGGTCCTGCAACTGCATGCCGACGAGGAGAGCCGGATACCGCGGGCCTTGGCGGCGCTGGAGGACGGCATCGACATCGGGGACGACTACACGTCCAAGCCGTTGGTCATCGACCGCGTCGCCGGCTGAAGTCACGCCACGAAAACGCTCCGC
>DATAEG010000059.1:0-24789 GCA_036258135.1 Jatrophihabitantaceae bacterium
CCGCTGACCGTGCCACCGGTCCCGACGCCGGCCACGAAGTGGGTGATCCGACCCTCGGTCTGCTCCCAGAGCTCCGGCCCTGTCGTCTCGTAGTGCGAACGCGGGTTGTTCTCGTTGGCGTACTGGTTCGGCTTCCAGCCGCCCGGCGTCTCGCGGGCCAGGCGGTCCGAGACCTGGTAGTACGAGCGCGGGTCCTCCGGCGCGACCGCGGTGGGGCACACCACCACCTCGGCACCGAACGCGCGCAACGTGTTGATCTTGTCGTTGCTCACCTTGTCGGGGCACACGAAGACGCAGCGGTAGCCGCGCTGCTGCGCGACGATGGCAAGGCCGATGCCAGTGTTGCCCGAGGTGGGCTCGACGATCGTCCCGCCCGGCCGCAGCTCACCGGACCGTTCCGCGGCGTCGATCATCCGGACCGCGATGCGGTCTTTGACCGACCCGCCGGGATTGAAGTACTCGACCTTGGCCAGGACGGTCGGCGCCGGGTACGCCAGCCCCGCGGTGACCGCGCGCAGCCGGACCAGAGGGGTGTTGCCGATCAGCTCGACCAGCGATTCCACATAAGCCATGGCCCCGACACTAATGTCGAACCGTTCAGGCGGCGTCACACACGCAGAGGAGGCGGTATGTCGCGCTCGCGCCGAGCAGCGAAGGCAGCCGCGGTCGGCAGCGGCTCCGTGGGAGCGGCCGCGGTCGCCGCGGTGGGACTGGTCTACGGGCAGACCAAGTTGGCCCGTCGTCGGATCAAGCCCATCGACAGACCGGTTCCGGACGGCTCCGGACGGTGGACCTGGCGGCAGGAGCTGGACGGCGAGCCGCTGCGAGTGGCCATACTCGGCGATTCCCTGGCCGCCGGTTACGGCGTCGAGACCGAGGCGCAGACGCCGGCGGCGCTCGCCGCCCTCGGCCTGTCCCGGATGTCGCACCGGCCTGTCGAAGTGCGCAGTGTCGCCACGGTGGGTGCGGAGTCCGCCGACCTGATGCGCCAGGTCGAGCTCGTCCTCGACGCCGACGGCGCCAAGAAGCCGCAGCTTTCGATGATCATGATCGGCGCGAACGACGTCACCCACCGGGTCCGTCCGGCCACCGCCGTGCGCCAACTCGCCGCCGCGGTACGCGCGCTGCGCGAGGCGGGCAGCGATGTCGTGGTCGGGACCTGCCCCGACCTCGGCACCATCCGGCCCATCGGCCAGCCGCTGCGGTACCTGGCCCGCCGCCAGTCCCGCAATCTCGCCGCCGCGCAGACGGTGGCGGTGATCGAAGCGGGTGGCCGCACCGTCTCGCTCGGCGACATCCTCGGTCCCCGCTTCGCGCGCGAGCGCGAGCTCTTCGGCGACGATGCGTTCCACCCGTCCGCGGCCGGCTACCTGGCCGCCGTCGAGACCGTCTTGCCGTCGGCGGCGGCGGCGCTCGGGCTGCCCACCCATACCGAGGCCGCCGGCGCCCTGCTCAGTCGGCGCGCTCGGCCGGTGGCCAAGGCGGCCGCGCACGCGGTCACCCACCCCGGTACCGAGGTGGCCGGCGCCCAACTGCACGGCAAGGACTCGGGCCGGCGGGGACGTTTCGCCCGGCTGTTGCGCCGGACCGAGGCCACCGAGTCCGAGCCGGCCGACGAGCCGGCAAGCCAGGAGCCGAAGATGATTGCCGGCAGGACGCCATGACCGACGCCGTAATTGTTGCCACCGCGCGCTCCCCTATCGGCCGCGCCGCCAAGGGTTCGCTGGTCGACATGCGCGGTGACGACCTGACCGCACAGATGGTCCGGGCCGCGTTGGACAAGGTCCCTGAGCTCGACCCGCACGACATCGACGACCTCTACCTGGGCTGCGGGCAGCCCGGCGGCGAGCAGGGATTCAACATGGCCCGGGTGGTGGCCGTGAAGCTCGGCTACGACTTCCTGCCCGGGGCGACGATCACCCGCTACTGCGCCTCGTCGCTCCAGACCACGCGGATGGCGTTCCACGCGATCAAGGCGGGCGAGGGTGACGTCTTCGTCTCGGCGGGCGTGGAGACAGTGTCACGCTACGTGAAGGGCAGCGCTGACTCGCTGCCTGACACCCGTAACCCGGTCTTCGACGAGGCGCGGACGCGCACCGCAGTGGCCGCCGAAGGCGGCGTGGAATGGCACGACCCACGGACCGACGAGCTCCTCCCCGACATCTACATCCCGATGGGCCAGACCGCGGAGAACCTGGCCCAGCTGAAGAACATCAGCCGCGAGGAGATGGACCACTTCGGCGTCCGCTCCCAGAATCTCGCCGAAAAGGCCATCGCGGACGGGTTCTGGCAGCGCGAGATCACTCCGGTGACGCTGCCGTCCGGCGCGGTGCTGGCCGCAGATGACGGCCCGCGGCCCGGTGTGACGTACGAAGCGGTGGAGGCGCTCAAGCCGGTGTTCCGCCCGGACGGCCGGGTCACGGCGGGCAACTGCTGCCCGCTGAACGACGGCGCCGCGGCGGTGGTGGTGATGAGCGACCGGAAGGCCGCCGAGCTGGGCATCAGGCCGCTGGCCCGAATCGTGTCCACCGGTGTCGGGGCGTTGAGCCCGGAGATCATGGGACTCGGCCCGGTCGAGGCCTCGCAGCGGGCCCTCGCCCTGGCCGGGATGGCCATCGACGACATCGACCTGGTCGAGATCAACGAGGCGTTCGCCGCGCAGGTCATCCCGTCCTACCGGGACCTCGGCATCGACCTCGACCGGCTGAATGTGAACGGCGGCGCCATCGCCGTCGGCCATCCGTTCGGCATGACCGGGGCCCGCATCACGACGACGCTGATCAACTCGCTCCAGTGGCACGACAAGCAGCTCGGCCTGGAGACGATGTGCGTGGGCGGCGGTCAGGGCATGGCCATGGTGGTGGAACGGCTGAGCTAACTCAGCCGGAACGCGTGCGCAGCTTCGACGATCTCGTGGCCGAGGCGGCCACCGCCGACCTGTCCGGTTGGGACTTCAGCTGGCTGGACGGACGCGCCACCGAGGAGCGACCGACGTGGGGCTACGCGCGGCTGGTGGCGGCTCGGCTGGCGCAGGTGGGCTCGGCGCTGGACATCGACACCGGCGGCGGCGAGGTCATCGCCGAGATGCCGACTCTGCCGGCGCGGATGTGCGTCACCGAGAGCTGGCCGCCAAACATCGAACGGGCCCGGCAGCTGCTCGGGCCACGAGGCGTGGAGGTCGCGGCGGTCGCTGCGGACGACCCGCTCCCGTTCCCGGACGCGACCTTCGAGCTGGTGACCAGCCGGCACCCGGTCCGGCCGGACTGGTCGGAGATCGCCCGCGTGCTGGCCGACGGCGGGGCGTACCTGGCTCAGCACATCGGGCCGGCCTCGGCGTTTGAGCTCATCGAGTACTTCCTCGGCCCGCTCCCCGACGAGCGCCGCGGCCGCGATCCGCAGCGCGCGGTCGCCGCTGCGGAATCAGCCGGTTTGGCCGTGGTCGACCTGCGTACGGCGCGGTCCCGCATGGAGTTCTTCGACATCGGCGCCGTCGTCTACATCCTGCGCAAGTGCGTCTGGTGGGTCCCCGACTTCACCGTGGACCGCTATCTCGACACCCTCAAGCGGCTCGACCGCCAGATCCGCGCCGAAGGGCCGTTCGTGGCGCACTCCAGCCGGTACCTCATCGAGGCGCACCGCCCACCGCGCTGGGGATCCTGCGCGACAGATCACCCTGATGGCGCTGTCACGACTTCTCGTACACGACGACCTGACTCTGGCTGTCGGAGGTGAATGGCGCTCGGTCCCAGCTCGCCCACCGGTCCCGCCGCTCCAGGCCGGCGAGCCGTGCCATCAGGTCGAGTTCGGACGGCCAGACATACCGGTACGGCGCCGAGTGCCTGACCAAGCGTCCGTCGACCTCGATCCAGTGGTGCGACCAGGCCACCTGCCCGACGATGTCGTCAAAGGTCTCGATCCCGATATGGTCGGCTTCGAGGGTGAAGACCCGGCCGACCTCGCCCGGCGGCACGCGCCGGAGCTGGGGCACGATCACCTCGACCACGAAGCAGCCGCCGGGCTCGAGGTGCGCGGCTGCGTTGGCGAACACCGCCACCTGCTCCTCTTGCGTGGTGACGTTCATGATCGTGTTGGCCACCAGGTATAGGAGCGTGAACCGGCCCGCGACCCGAGTGGTGGTCATGTCACCGACGGTCACCGGAACCGCATCGGCCCCCGGCTTGGCACGGAGCTGCTCCGCCATGGGCTCGGACAGCTCGATGCCCTGCACCCGCACGCCACGCGCGCTCAGCGGCAGAGCCACCCGTCCGGTGCCGACCGCGAACTCGAGCGCTGGCCCGCCGTGCGCCAACTCGGCGAGCAGGTCAACCATCGGATCGAGGACGGACGGCTCGAAGCCCGCCGCGTTCGTCTTGTCGTAGATCTCGGCCAAGTCCTGGCCCCAGGTGATCACGCCCATGGCGGCCAGTCTGGCTGGATCTGCGCTCGTCACCTAACGATTTGTCCGTTGCTAGTTTGGCCGGGTGTCTCCCACGGTGGTGCTCGTCGCGGTCGACGACGCGGTGCTGGCGGAACTGGTGAAGGCGGCCAGGACTGTGCGAAACGCGAACGAGGTGACGCCGCCGCTCACGCCCGGCGAGGCTTGGACGCCGGAGCGGATTGAGTGGCTTCGCCGCCTGCACCGCGACTGCCGCGCCGGCCTCGACGGCCCGGCCGGTCAGGCCACCTGGGCCATCACCGAGGCCGGCCGCGTGGTCGGCGCCGTACGACTCGGGCGCACCGACGAGGACGGCGTCCTCGAAACCGGGATCTGGCTGACTCGTGGCGCGCGGGGCCACGGTGTCGGTCAGGCCGCCATCGCCGCCGCACTCGACGAGGCCGCGACAAGAGGCGCAGAGGCGGTGCGGGCCGAGACGACCAGCCGCAATGCCGCGGCGCTGAGCGTGCTCCAGCGCCTGGGATTCGAGCTCAGCCCAGCCGACGACGGCCAAGGGGTCCGCGCCCTGCGCCGGTTGACCTAGGCGGGCAGTGTGTAGCGCGCGAACACGTGCCAGCCGACGAAGGCCCATACCGCGATCAGCAGGAGCTTGCCGACCGGGTGGCGGGCCACTGCGAAGCAAATGTCCGTCACGCCCAGCCATCGGGGTCGCGCGAGCCGGCACCAGCATTCCCAGGCGAGCGCCGCCACGAGCAATGCCGTCCACACGAGGGCCACGACCATCAGGTCACTGCCGTTCCGGACGGTGCACGCCCACCAGAGTCCAGCCGACGAGCAGCCAGCCGGCGAACAACAGCAGGCGCCCGAGATGCCAGGCGAGGGCGTGATCCACGACGGTGCTGAGCGTGGGCACCGCGGCCGACCGCCCACCCAGTGCCAGTCCGACGATCTCGAGGCCGACCATGAGGCCACCGATGAGCAACCACGGCCAGGCCGACCTGACCGTGACGAGCACTGGCGTCGGCTGAGGCGTCGACCGGCCGCGCCCGACAAGAGCGGCTGCGGCCACCAGTGCGATTGGGATGCCCACGGCGACGTACGCGGAGGCGCCGAACGGAGGCCGCCCGGTGGCCCAGTATCCGTAGGTCACCACACCGGCTGTCACGAGCAGAAATCGCAGCGCCGTCCCGCCGTTGCGCACGTCCTCATGATCCTCGTTCTATCTCATCGGCCGGTTAGGGAGCGGCCAGGCGCAACTCCGGCCGCGGCCGAGCTGACGGGATGCGCGGGCGGGCCGACGCAGGCTCGCGGCGCCGCTGGAATGGAGCCTCGAAGACCCGCGCGAAGAGCCGGGCCGCGAACACCGACAGCGACACACCGACCGCGAGCGTCACCCAGAACGCGCTCACGCCCGGCGCGGCGTACGGGGCGGCGAGCTTACGGCTGACGACGAGCACGATCGGCACATGGATCAGGTAGAGGCTGTAAGAGCAACTGCCGAGCGCGCGCAGCGGCCGGCTGGTGAGCAGCCGCGTCAGAAGATCGGCTTGACCCGCGGCCAGCGCCGCAAGTAGTAGCGCGATCGCCGGACAGATCGCCAGGTCGATCCAGTAGTAGTGCTGCACCGTCCACACGGACCCGTTGACGATCACCAGCAGCATCACCGGTGCGCCCGCGGCCGCCGCCACCCATGCCCACCGCAGCCGGCGCAGTCGCTCACCCGCGACAACGACACCGGCGGCGATCACACCGACGGTGAACAACGGAGCGAACTGCGGCGCCATCCCAGTCAGCTTGTCCGCCGTGGCTGCGCTCGGACGGAGCAGACCGAGCGCCACGACGGGCAGGGCCACACACGCCAGCGTGATCGCCGCGCCGGCTCGGCGGCGCATGAGCAGCAGTAGCGGAAGGAGAAGGTACAGCTCCACCTCGACGGCGATCGACCAGAACGCGCCGTTCGGGATCGGCGCCTTGGCGACGTCCTGAAGGAGCAAGCCGTAGACCAGAACCGACCTGCCGGTCGGTGGGCCGGAATGCAGTTCTGGAGTCACCGCCCACGCGATGACCAGGCTGAAGGCCAGGGCCGCCCAATACGCCGGGAGTATTCGCCGGGCACGCCGCTGCGCGAATTGGGTCACGGTGCCCAGCTGCCATCCGCGCCGGGCTGGCGCCATGGCCAGCGAGAAGCCGGACAGGACAATGAAGACGACCACCGCCAGGTGGCCGTACACGAGCCAACCGAGCCACCTCGGCCCGGTGTTCGCCGGGTACCCGTGGAACGTCACCAGCCAGCAGTGGTGCACAACCACGTACAGCGCGGCCAGGCCGCGGATGCCATCCAGCGCCGGCACCCGGGACGTATTCCGCGGGCGATCGGCATCCGCCCCGCCCATCTACCCAGAGTGGCACTGGCACGTCGTTATGGCGACGGCAATCCCCTCGGCGCGGCTGGCATTCCTCAGACGGCTGCCAGCGCCTGTGGTCCAGTCAGTTGTAGTGGCGGAGCTGTGGCCACATCGCCGTCCAGCTGCCCGCAAGCCGACAAAGCAGGACGAGTAGACCCTGTTCGTCGTTGTCGAGGCCGACACCGTTGTCGATCTTGCCGACGGTATGGCAGTCGACGAAGTACGGGGCCGTGTCGGTCGGGCCGTCGTAGCCGAGCACGAGCGTCTGTGTCGCTTGTGGCGGCATGCCCCATTCGGAGAACGCGTTGTGCCCGCTGTAGGCGCGGGGCAGGCCGAGCCCGTGTCCGAGCAGATCGACCGCGCCGGACTCGCCGTAGTTGCCGGTAAAGATGACGGTGTGCGTCCGCTCGGCGGCGGGTATCGCCTGCCAGGCGGCATTGACGGTGTCGACGAAGCGCGGCCAGCCGACGGTCTCGCCCTGATCCGGATTGATGGCCATGATGACGCTGCCTTGTAAGTGCCTTGCGGGCGGCAGGGGCAGCGCGACCAGCGCGCTGACCGCGGTCGATACGACAACTCCGGCGGCGAGCAGACCGGTGCGCAGTCCGGGATGCCGGCGCAGCGTCCACGCCGCCGTCGGCACCGCCCCGATGCCCAGTAGCACCGGGTAGAGGCTGGCCAGGTAGTACGCCTTCCCGTTGCCGACCAGGTAGACCACCGCGAGCAGGAAGTAGGTGACCGGGATGAAGCGCAGCCGCAGGTCGGCGCCGCGCAGTGACGTCACCAGTCCGGCCAACCACACAGGCACGAGCACCGGGCTGACCATGACCAGCTGGAAGGGGACGAATCCCGCCCGGCCGCCTTCGGCGCTGCCGCCGATGTTGGCGGCTAGGGTGAACTGCGGCCACCCATGGGTCGCTTGCCAGATCAGGTAAGGCGCGGCCAGGACCAGCGCCGCGCCGATGCCGGCGAAAAGCCATGGCGAGCGCAGCGGCCAGCGCGGTCCGACGAGGGCCAGCGCGACCACGATAACGATCGCGACGAAGGCGACCTGCGGCTTCGCCTCGAACCCGACCCCGGTGACGACGCCCGCCGCCAGCAGCTCTGGTCCGCTGTGCCGACGCACTGCCCGGACCACCAGCCAGCACACCACCGTCGTGCTGAGCAGGTCGAACGTGCTCGTGGTGACGAAGTGCCCGACCGCCAGCGCGAACCCGGACGACGCGGTGCACGCCGCGGCTATCACCTGAGCGCGAGCCCGACCGCCGCACTCCCGGGCGATGAGCGCAGCCATCACCGTCGTCGCCGCCGCCACGAGTGCCGACGGAGCCCGCAACGCCAGCAGCGAGCCGGTGGCCAGGTGGTTCATGGCCACGGTGATCAGCGGCACCAGCGGCGGCTGGTCCGGGTAGCCCATCGCGGGATGCTGCCCGGCCACGACGAAGTACATCTCGTCACGGTGGTAGCCGTACCGGGTGCTCGTGGCCAACAACGCGGCCAGTTGCGCGAGGGCTATGGCACTGACCCAGCCCGACAGCCGCGCCGACAGCTGCGCTGCCGCGGGCGGCTCAGCGCTCACCGCGTGCGCCGTCGTCACGTCATCCAGGGCGGCACGGACCGCGGGGAGTGCGATCCGTCACTGACCGACCCGGCCGTCGATCCGCTCACGCAGCAGGTCCGCGTGCCCGCAGTGCCGGGCGTACTCCTCGATCATGTGGACCAGGATGTCGCGGAGCTGGGGCTCGGATCCGTCCGGATGGGTGCCCGTCGTCGACAGGTCGGGTGTGGCGTCGACGAACTGCTCGGCGAAGGCCACCTCCTCGCGCCACCTCTGCCAGGCGTCCGCCACCACGGCCGGGTCGGCTACAGCGCCGTCGAAATCGCCGTCCGGATCGTCGGCAGTGCAGTACAGCCGTGGCGCGTCCAGGCCCGCCATTACCCGACGGAACCAGGAGCGCTCCACCTCGGCCATGTGTCGCACGAGGCCGAGCAGCGACATCGTCGACGGCGGGACGGACCTGGACGCCAGCTGGGCGGCGTCCAGGTCGTCGCACTTGATCTGCAAGGTCAGCCGGTAGCGGCGCAGGTAGTCGAGCAGTGTGCTGCGCTCGTCGGTGGTTTGCTCAGCGCCCGCCTCACGCGGATCGTCGTCCGAATCCAGCCACATGTCCGGACGGATGGTGGCCCGGCTCCACCTGGTGGCCCTGGGCTCATCCGACTGCGCTGAGTTGACCATCCGACGATCCTCGAACACAACCTCAGCGACCGCTACCTAATTGGCTCAGCCGAAGAACGCAAGGACAATAGGGACACGGTCGCGAGTGGGCGCCCAGCATGCCCGCCACGTCAGTGCCGGTGATCGCGATGATCAACATCCTGGCTCAGTCATGAGGGAGATTCGCCGCCTGAACCAGCCGCCTAACGGATCATTGGTCGCCGCGGGCGAGCCGGGCGGCGCCTTCGAGGCCGATCGGGTGGGTCAGCGGGTCGGCATGCCGGTGCGCCATCTTCCAGCCAGATGCCGTCCGCCGGAACACCAGCGTCACCCGCAGTGACCAGTCCTGGTCCGGTAGCCCGCCCACCTCGCCGTGCTGGTGCTCGACAACGACGAGGACCGCGAGGTCGCCGGCCACGTAGGACTGGTCGAGCTCGACGGTGGAGTCGCCGCCTGCGAAATAGCTGCGGGCGCCGGCGAGCGCATCTGGCGATGAGTCGAAGCCGCGCACCGTGTCGCCGCCGAACGGAGGCATCAGCGTGTAGTCGTCGGCGTGGACGATCAGGCTCAGATAGGTGTCTATGTCGCCACGGATGTAGGCCACGGCAGCGTCCTCGACGCGTTGGACGAGGTCGGCGACGTCGGCGTCAGAGATGCTGGAGTCCATCGGGACACGGTATTCGCACCACAACCCGGCCTGGCGACTCGCCCCGTCCGTGACCGATAGGTGCAGGATCAAGGCGACGAAGGGAACTCGCATGGAAACACGAACGCTCGGACGTGGCCTGGAGGTATCCGCGCTCGGGCTGGGCTGCATGGGAATGAGCCAGAGCTACGGCCCGCTGCCGGACCGGGCGGATGCGATCGCCCTGATTCGCACCGCCGTCGACCGTGGCGTGACGTTCTTCGACACCGCCGAGGTGTACGGCCCGTTCAAGAACGAGGAGCTCGTCGGCGAGGCGCTCGCCCCGTTCCGGGGTCAGGTTGTGATCGCCACCAAGTTCGGTTTCGCCTTCGACGCGGACGGCAAGCAGGCCGGTCTCACCAGCCGTCCCGAAAACATCAAGCAGGTCGCGGACGCCTCGCTCCGCCGACTCCAGGTCGACGTGATCGACCTGTTCTACCAGCACCGGGTCGACCCGGAGGTTCCCATCGAAGACGTCGCCGGCGCCGTGAAAGAGCTCATTGAAGCCGGGAAGGTCAACCACTTCGGCATGTCGGAGGCGGCGGCGACGACCATCCGCCGCGCCCACGCCGTCCAGCCGGTCACCACGCTCCAGAGCGAGTACTCGCTGTGGACCAGAACCCCCGAAGAACGAGTGCTGCCGACTCTCGAGGAGCTCGGCATCGGCTTCGTCCCGTTCAGTCCGCTCGGCAAGGGCTACCTCACCGGCAAGGTGGACGAGAATGCCACGTTCGGCAGCGACGACATCCGCAGCACTATCCCCCGCTTCACCCAGGAGGCGCGCCGAGCCAACCAAGCGCTCATCGCCCTGCTGACCGTGATTGCCGAGCGCAAGCAGGCGACACCGGCGCAGATTGCGCTGGCCTGGCTACTCGCCCGGAAGCCGTGGATCGTCCCGATCCCCGGCACGCGACGCGTCGACCGTCTCGATGAGAACCTCGGCGCGGCTGCGGTGAAGCTGACCGCTGACGACCTCGAGGAGATCGAGACCGCGGCGTCCAAGATCCACATCGAGGGCGCCCGCTACCCCGAACATCTGGAGCGGCTCACCGGCCGCTGACGGCGAGGCGCCCGCTCGCAGTCCGCGGTCATCATGAACTAACACGTTCCCGGGTCCCGGAATGTTCACTGTCGAAGATGTGATCAACGTCCATGTCCGAGGCCTGAACGCCGCTCGCACGCTCGGCGTGTAACTCGGTAAGGCTGCGGGATGCCGCAGCCACGACTACCAGGAATTGAGATTTCCCATGACCGCTACCAAACGGCTGCCGCTGTACATTCTCATCGGCGCGGTCCTTAGCGTGCTGGCCGTCGCATTCGCCCTCACGGTCAGCCATTCCGGCGCGAAGGGCAATACCACGCCCAAGACGACCGTAGTCAAAACCCGGACGACGAAGTACGGCGAAATTCTCGTCGACGCGAAGGGTCGCACGTTGTATTTGTTCGAGAAGGACACGGCCATGTCCTCCTCCTGCTCCGGTAGTTGCGCGTCGTACTGGCGACCAGTGCCCGTCGCAGGTCAGCCGCAGGCCTCCGGCGGGGCCACGGCCTCGTCGATTGCCGTCATCACCCGATCCGGCGGCCACAAGCAGCTGAGCTACGCCGGTCACCCGCTGTACTACTTCATTGGCGACCAAAAGGCCGGCCAGACCACCGGTCAGGGCCGCGATCAGTTCGGAGCCAAGTGGTACGTCCTCGACTCGACTGGCGCCGCGGTCACCTCGGCACCGGCCAGCAGCAACCAGGGTGGCGGAGACGGCGGCTACTGACCGCTCCTGCCGGCGGATCGGGGCGGCGCTGCGCTCATCGGTACGACCGCTGCCCCGCGCGGTTTCGTTCCTGGTGCTCGGTCGTCCGTCGCGCGTCAGTCAGGGCGGCCAGACACGGCGATGCGAAGGCCCAGAGCCACGAACGCCACGCCCGCATCGGTCTGCAACAGTGTTTAGGATCCCCTGACTGGGCCGAACTGAGCCGACTCAATTGGGACGAGCGCGCCGGTCCACACGCCGCGTTGATCGACTACGGGGTGGAGCGCTTCGCCAAGGGACCCGGAATACATCTCCGCCGTAATGTGCGTCGATCTGACACGGCTCGGCAACGTCCGCGGTCTGCGGGGCGTCCATCTGCAGTGCCACATCGGCACAGACACGGTGTCGCTAAGCAGCTCTCCGCGCCTAAGACTGGCTCGACTTCTCCCCCGCGGCGCTGGAGGCGGCCCGGTCGAAGACGTCGTTACGCTCCGCTGCATGCGATTGGTAGACGAGTACCTAGCCGCCATCGAAGCGGCCGATGCCGGCCGCATCCTCGCTCTCTTCGCCGACGGCGCGACCGTCGACTCCCCGCTCTATGGGCAGGTGCTGGCGAGTGAGTTCTACCCACGGCTGTTCGACGACACCGCGCGGTCCCAACTCCGGCTGCGATCGGTCATGGTCGGCGAAACCATCGAGAATCGGCCCACCGTCGCGTTCTGGTTCGACTTCGACTGGACCTTGTCGGACGGCACCCGCGCCCCGTTCACCGTCGTCGACGTCGCCGAGCTCGACCACGACGGCCGCATCCGCACGCTCCACATCCTCTACGACACCGCGCCGCTGCGGGCCAGCTTCGACGCGCTCCCCGGGTAGGCGCCCAAATCCTGTGTCGTGCTACGGCCTGCACCTGCGAAGCTTTCGGCGTGCAACTGGCTAACGTTCCCGTCCCGACGACGCCGGCCGCGCAAGCGGCCTACGACGTCGTGTCGCGGTTCTCGGCGCCCGCGCTGGTCAACCACTGCGCGCGGTCGTACCTGTTCGCCGCGTCTCGGGCCGCTCTGGACGGCCTCTCCGTCGACCACGAGGTGCTCTACGTCGCGTCGCTCTTGCACGACCTCGGCCTCGAGGACGTGTTTGACAGCCACCTCATTCCGTTCGAGGAGGCGGGCGGCAGCGTCGCCTGGGTGTTTGCCGCCGGAGCGGGCTGGCCCGCCGGCCGGTGCGATCACACCGCCGCCGTCATCGTGGCGCACATGCGCGGCACCGATCCGGCCGTCGACCCCGAAGGTCACCTTCTGGACTTGGCCACCGGACTGGACATCTCCGGCCGCGGCGAAGAGAACTGGCCGCTGGAACTGCGCCGCGAGATCGTGGCGCGCTACCCACGGCTCGATCTCGCGTCCCGCTTCACCGCCTGCATCATCGATCAGGCAGAGCGCAAGCCGCAGAGCCAGGCCGCTGTGGCCGTCGAGAAAGGCATCGCCGCGCGGCTGGCCGAGAACCCGCTCGACCGGCTTTAACCCGCCTGACCCAGACCGTCAGTCATCAACGGCGACGACGATCCGGCGCCGTGTTCCGGCCTCCACGAGGTCGTGGGCCTCGGCGATGCGGGCGAGCGGGAGCGGATCCGCGATCGGGATGGAGAGCGCGCCGTCGCGAGCGGCGGCGGTGAGGTCGGCAGCGGCTTGCTCCTTCGCCTCCGCCGGAAAGTCGTCGCTGCCGAGCAGACGGATGGTCATGTTGTCGAACAGCATCGGCCAGAAAAGGAAGCGAGGGCGGTCGTCGCGGCTGGCGTACGCAGCGATGACCGTTCCGACCTTGCCGACGGCGGCGTCGAGGTCGACGTTGTCCGAGAACGCGACCTCGATGATCCGGTCGACGCCGTGCGGCGCTATCGTGCGAACACCGCCAGCCGGGTCAGGCGAGTCGAGCGCGATGACGTGGTCGACCGTCCCCGTCAGCTGGGCCGCGTCCGCGCCGCGCCGGACCGTCCCGATCACCGTGGCGCCGGCCCAACGCGCCAGCTGGGCAGCGAGAGCTCCGACGCCCCCGAGCACGCCGTGCACCAGCACCGTGGTGCCGGTTACCGGGCCGTCGCCGAACACCGCACGGTGCGCGGTGACGCCGGGGATGCCCAGGCAGGCTCCGACCGCGTCGGGCACGCCGTGAGGCAGCTCGACCGCGAGGTGGTCCGGCACGACGGTGTACTGCCCGGCGGTGCCGAACGGCCGGTACGACTGGGCGCCGTACACCCACACCCGCCGTCCCAGCCGATCGGGTGCGACACCTTCGCCGACGGCGTCGACGGCTCCCGCCGCATCGCTGTGCGGGATGACCCGCGGATAGGGCATCGACGAACCCAGCCAGCCGCGGCGCTTCTTTGTGTCGCCGGGATTGACGCCGGAGTACCGGACGCGTACCCGTACCTCGCCGGGTTCTGGCTCCGGATCGGGCAGCTCGCCGACCTGCAACACCTCGGCGGCTGGGCCGTGCCGCTCGTACCAGGCCGCGCGCATCGCACCTCCGCGGAGCTAGGTTAGCGGCAGCGGGCACTGCGGCGTGTTGGCGCAGCTGATCAGGTCTTCGCAGCCGGCGTCCTGTGCCGCGCGCAAGGTCGCGGCGACCGCGCGGAGACCGTCGATGCGCGCGTTCACCTCGTCGAGCTTGGCCGCCGCGCGGACGTGGAAGCCCGCATCCGCCGCTCGGCGACGGTTCTGCGGTCCGGTCCCGAGGAGTCCCGCGACCTCGTCGAGGCTGAATCCGAGCCGCTGCGTCGCCTTGATCAGCCGCAGCATAGCGACGGTCTCGGACGGATAGAGCCGGTGCCCGCCGGGACTACGCACCGGCGCGGCGATCAGGCCGCGGCGTTCGTAGTAGCGCAGTGTTTGCCGGTTCACCCCGGCGGCCGTCGCGACCTGACCCGATCGCAACCCCGGTGTCCTGTCCGCGCCGCGTACTTGCCGGGCGCGCTGCTCGAAGACGTCGAGGACGGCGGCGCGTCCTGCGGGAACGCGAATCCGGAGTTCGACTCGGTCGGCACGTCGGCGCATGTCGAACGTGAAGAACGGACAGCAGCCGCTTTCACGTCCAATGAGATCCGCCACCGACGCTTCAGCAGCTGGCTGGATCCCAAGCTGCAGCTCGGTCGGACCGACGCGCCGCGGGTGGCTCAGCGCCGTCTTGAAGAGGTTGTCGAACTCCGCCACCCGTACGGGGCGTTCGGCGGTGGGCAGGGTGCAAGTGTCGGGGACCCACGGCAGCGCAGCGACCTTCATGTCACGACGGTAAGCCCGTACCTGGGTATCAGATGCAAGTCGCCCGCCGGAGCGTTGCGGTCGGCTACGACACGCGGACCGAGTCCATGATCCAGTTTGTCTCCCAGGTCCGGCCGCCGTCCGGGGAGAACGCCTGTTCCCAGTGCGCCGTCGTCTCGCTGACTCCGCTCCAGAGGTAGCGGACCCGGACCGGCCGACCCTCGTGGACGTCGTCGCAGCAGCCGACGAACTCGCCCTGCTCGTCCCATCGGCCCACCACCGGAAGCTCGACCGCGGTGGCCGTGCTACCCACCCAGAGCAGCGACCACTCACTGGTCTGCGGGTTGTGCAACCGCAACGTCAACCCCGACCAACCGCGGGTAGGAAATGTGATCTCGTCCAGGTTGCCGGCACCGCCGAAGATCGGCCGAGCGACCGACAGCGCCGGGAACTCCTCCCAGTCCTCACTGTCGGCCAACCGGGCGGTCAGACGCCGGTTGGCCACCTCCCAGGTTCCGACGTAGAAATCGAAGTCACCACTCATGGCCGCCAACGTAGGGATAGGGACCGACGACGGCCGCCTTCAGCTGCGATCGTCCCGGCCCATCACCCGCCGGCCGTGACGGTAGGTGAGCGTGCCCCCCAGCCAGACCGCCGCGAGCAGGACCGCCACCGCAAGCGCGCTCAGACCAAGTTGCCCCCATCTGGTCTGGTTGAGCTCGACGTGATCGCCAGATCGCCAGGCATAGCCGATCGTGAACAGGACGAACGCGACGGCGTTCAGGCTCAGATGGGAGCGCGCCACGGTGAACGCGGCCGTGCCGCGCGGGACGGCACGGAAGTCCAGCGCGCCGAACAGCGCGGCCAGCAGCGCACCGCCCAAGCCGACGCCGATCAACCAGAAGGCACCATCGACGAGATACGGCAGGCCGTCAGCGCGAGTGTGGGTCAAGATGTCGAAGATCAATGACGAGACAAACGCTCCAATGGGCACGGGCACCACGAAGGGGTGCAACGGATGGCCCTCCGGACCGGCCAGCCACGGAACCCTCATAACCGACAGCCAACCATGAACACGCGCGAGGCAACGCTGGTTGTTATGGTCGGGCGTGCCAGAGACGGCCGCCGAGTTGGTGGTGATCGGGGCAGGCATAGGCGGCGTCTCGGCCGCCTTGGCGGCCGCGGGCAGAGGCCTGGACGTTGTCATGACCGAGCCGACCGACTGGCTCGGTGGCGTGCTCACCGGCCAGGCGGTGCCGCCGGACGAGCACTTATGGATCGAGCAGTTCGGCTGCACGGCCAGCTATCGAGAACTCCGCGATGGGATCCGCGCCTACTACCACCGCCACTACCCGCTCACCGAGAAGACCCGCCGCGCCCGGTATCTCAACCCCGGGTCGGCGAAGGTGTCCGGGCTGTGCGTGGAGCCGCGCGTCGTGTTGGCTGTGTTGGAAGCGCTCCTCGCCCCGCACCGAGCGGCGGGACGCATCCGCGTACTGCACGAGCACGAGCCGGCGGCGGTCCAGTTGACCGATGACGCCGATGCCCTGGAGGCGGTTACCGTCCGCGACCGTCGAACGGGCGAGCTGACCAGCGTGGTCGGCTCCTGGTTCGTCGACGCCAGCGAGACGGGCGAGTTGCTGCCCCTGGCCGGCGTGGAATACGTCACCGGCGCCGAATCGCATGACGTCACGGGCGAGCCGCATGCCCCGGCCGCGCCGGCGCCCTTGAACATGCAGTCGATCTCGGTGTGTTTCGCGCTCGACCACATCGACGGCGGCGATTTCACCATCGACAAGCCGCCCTCATATGAGGAGTTCCGCACCGAGCGCAGGGACGGCTGTCCGAACGGGCAACTGTCCTGGACCACTCCGCATCCGAAGACGCTTGAGCCGACCGAGCACACCTTCATGCCCAACCCGGACGAGGACCACACACCGATCGGGCCGGACTACGCCGACCAGCGCGTCGGCGCGATGGACCGGAATCTCTGGACATTCCGCCGCATCGCGGCCCGTGCCAACTTCGTGCCGGGCGCATACCGCTCCGACATCACGCTGGTGAACTGGCCGCAAATGGACTACTGGGGTGGTCCGGTCTTCGAGGTCCCCGCCGCCCAAGTGCAGTTGCATCTGCAACGGGCCCGGGAACTCTCGCGGAGCCTGCTGTACTGGCTGCAAACCGCAGCGCCACGCCCTGACGGCGGCACCGGATGGCCGGGGCTGCGCCTGCGCGCAGACGTCGTCGGCGACACGCGGGACGGCTTGGCCAAGGCACCGTACATTCGCGAGTCGCGCCGCATCCTGAGCCGCCACACCGTCGTGGAACAGGAGATCTCGCTGGATGTGCGTGGCAGCAGAGGAGCGGTCGCGCACCCGGACAGTGTCGGCGTCGGCATGTACCGCATCGACCTGCATCCGTCCACCGGTGGTGACCCCTACATCGACATACCCTGCGCCCCGTTCCAGATTCCGCTCGGAGCGCTGCTGCCGGTACGCGTCACCAATCTGCTGCCTGGCGCCAAGAACATCGGCACCACCCATATCACTAACGGCGCCTACCGCATCCCGTTGGTGGAATGGAACGTCGGAGAGGTCGTCGGACACCTCGCGGCTTTCTGCCGCGACCGATCGACAATGCCAATCCAGGTCCATCAGGACGATAGGCTGCTGGCCGACTTCCAAGCCGAACTCGACCGGGCTGGCGTCGAACGACAGTGGCCGCGCGTCGTGGGGTATTAGCCGCCACTGGACGGCAGCCCGCGCGCAGCCACGGTGGCCATGCCGAGTGGGCTGAGCGTCTCACGAATGCCGATCGCGGTCACCGCCAGGACCACCGACAGGGCCAGTGCCAGGACGACCGCGGACAGCGCACCAGAGCGCCGCCGGACCGCGCGCCTCGGTTGGGCGCGTGACGATGAGAGAACGTCGGCGGCCGCATAGAGAACAGCCACGGAGAGCGTGACCACCGCACCCAGGCCGAATCCCGAGCGCAACACCAGCAGCGAGAACGCCCCGGTCAGCGGTGCGCCCAACCTCGTGTTGTTGCCGAGGAAGATGCATTCGGCCAGTGCGGTAGCGATGGGGCCGGCGGCCAGGCCCGCGGCCAACCCCGACCGGCCGTACCTGACGGCCAGCGCCGCCACTGCCGCCGCTCCCGCCAGCGCGAACACCCAGGTATAAGCGTCGAATCGCTGCACGGATTCGGCGGCGTCGAGCGACGCTCCGTGCGTCGCGCGAAAGGTGACGATGGTCGCGCCCGCTCCGGCCCCGGCAGCGGCCGCGACGCCAAGGATGGCAGCGAGCCGGGGCGTCCGGACCGGGTGCGGATACAACCTCTGGCCCCGGCCGACGACCACGAGCGCCAGAACAAGAGTGACGATGACGACGGTCGTCCACGCGTACACACGGGTGCCGAGCACCGTGACCAGCGCCTCCCGGGTCAGCGACCACCCGCCGAGGTCGGCGTAGCTGGTGATCGTCTGGACGACCCACATCGCGGATGCAAAGACGATGGCCGGCAGAGTGAGGCAGACCGCGACGGCACCTGCCCGGCTCAGCCGGAAGGTCGCGTCCACCAGCAGGTCCGCGGCCGCTGCGGTGATCATGGTGGCCGCGAGCGCGGCAATCGGGGCCCCGAGGGCCAGCCACCAGGGGCTGAATCCGGTCAACGACGAGGAGCCGACCTGCGCCAGCGAGGCGGTCTGGCCGAGCGCGTAGCCGGCGAGCACGCCGGCGAGCAGCGGGCCGAGCTCTGTTCCGCCGCGCCCCTCGACCCGACGCGCCAGTGCGTCGCGGACCAGCCCGAGACCCATGGTTACCCCGAACAGAACGCCCACCGTGATCGGACCGCCCACCAGGACCCAACGCGCGAGCGCCCGTTCGTCGGACAGCAACGCAGTCACCGACGTCATCGCCAACGACGCGAGCAGAGCGATGCCGAAGCCGTCGGCGAATCCGAGCTGGGTCGCCCGGGATGGTTCCAGCACGACCTTGACGCGCTCGTCCCGGCTGGGATGCAGCCGCAATGGGTGCGATCGTCGGCCGTCGCTCCTGGCCGGCCGCTCCAGCAGCCAGACAAGCGCCGCGCGCTGCTCCGGGCTGCGCAGCGAACCGAGGTCGGCCTCGAACTCGCGGGCCCGGAAGATCGACGCGGCCCCGAAGAGCACCGTCGTCAGCAAGACCGCGAACCGCCACAACGTCCTCGGCAGCACGTCCAACTGGTCCGACGCAATCATGGCCACCACGGGCACGGCGGTGAGCGGTACCAGTAGCCATCCCGCCGCACGGGCCGACCAGCCGAGCATGACGTCGCGGTGCCGGATATGCGCGAGCTCGTGTCTGACCACGGGATCGAACAGTGCAGCTATGCGGGAGCGCACCGCCAGCCCCGGCGGGAGCGCCATGGCGTACTGCCCAGGCAGGCCGAACGAGAACGCGTCCCGCTGGCTGGCGTCACCTACGAACACGAACGGCGGGCGACCCAGACCCGCTTCCGCGGACAGGCCCCACACGCGTTGGACGAGCGCCTCGTTGCCGGACCGCAGCCGCCGCGCTCGGACCACCCGGCGCTGCGCCACTATGGCCAGCCCCAGGCAGCCGGCGATCGCGACGACAATGCCGCCGATCTCGAAGATCACCAGTATCCGGTTGACGCCCTCGGCACAGGCCTGCGCGGCGCGGGCGCGCGTCAGGTCCGGCCCAAGCGGCTCTGCGCCCAGGCATGACCTCACCCGGTCCTCCCACCGCCCGCCGACGGGCAGCGCGTGGTGCAAGGTCTGCCCGGCGAAGATGCCCGCGGTGAGCATGGCGACGATCAGCGCGACGCCGCGGGAGGCAGTGGCCGACGGCAAGCCGAGCGTCCCGGGCCGAACCGCCGGAGCGGTCCCATAGGGCTGACTGGTTGCGGTCACGTCGACTCACCGGCGTTACGCGACGAGGAGACGCCCGGCGATCGCGTCGGCGAGGACACCGGCCTCGGGATGGCTCATGCCCAAGGCGACGGCCCGGTTGTACGCGGCCGACCGCACGTGTCGCGCCTGCTCGACGCTGAGTGGCGGCGGCGCCGACTCCGCCGGGTGACTGTCGCGGTCCGGCAGCCGGAACAGGCGCCGGATCAATCTGCGCGCCACCGGCTGCCCCTCGCTCTTGAACGCGTCGGACACGATCGCGCCGAGGGCGTGCAGTGCGGCGGCGGCGACCGCCAGGACGGTCGGCGTTACCAGGGCGAGCTCCAGGCCGAAGCCCACCGCCTCGTCGCCTCGCGCGGCGCTGAGCGACCGTTGCGGATCGGCGAAGTAATCCGCCGCCGTCTCCTCGAAGATCGACAGCTCGTCCGGTGCGGTCACCGACACGGCATTCCACGCGAGTTCTGCGGTCAGAGCGCGCTCGTCCTCGGCGGACAGCAATGCAGGATCGCTCATGGCAGTCGCCTCCGCAGGTATAGAGGTCGTCCAGCCGCCATGCGATACACGCCCGACGCGCCCGGTGGCCGGACTGATCGCAAAGCGTAGCCAGTGGCGGTTCGCTGCGGAACGGGTCCCGACCTCGGACCAGACGAGGACGCTAGCCTGCTGCTCCGTCCTCGAGTCGGAAGCCGGCCCCGCGAACGGTGACGACCTGGTGGGTCACGGCGGCGAGGGCCAGCTTGCGCCGAAGCCGCTTCACCGCCGAGTGCACCAGCGCCGGGTCGCCGAGGTAGACCCCGCCCCAGACACGCTCGTGCAGGAGCTGGTAGGTCCACACCCGGCGCGGCGGCTGCATCAGGCAGTGCAAGAGAACCCGCTCATGGGTGGTCAACGGGAGCCCGTGGCCGCGCCAGGTCGACTCATGCCGATCGGGATCGACGCGCAGGTCGCCGTCGGCGATCGCCTCGCCGGCCCGCAGCACGTCCGCTTCCGATGCGTCGGACGCGGACAGCGCTGCCAGTGCCGCGGCGCCGGCTCGGGCGTCATGGGTGACGATGACGGTCTCGAACTGGGCCAGCATCGAGTGCATCTCCGGATCGGCGCCATCGTCGGGTACGACGACGACAGCGACAGAGGCGGCCGGTGGGCGGACCGGTACCCATTCGGCAGGTGAGACAGCGACCATGTCGGCTCCTGGCGGCGCGGCCTGGACGGCGCGGTCATGGCGGGCGAGTCCGGGTGACCCCGATGTCGCCCCATCCGTCACACGAACAACACTCGTACGCAGTCTGCTCGCGAAAGGGGCTTCCGGGCAAGAACTTGACAAAATCGGATCGGCCGACCAGGAGTCGGTCGGCTATTGACCAGGAACTGGCGCCGACCGTTTCTTGTCCCGCGTCTCAGCTGATCCCTACCTTGCCTCATGTGGGCCGTACCGCGGCCTGCGCCGAACTTGTCCGCTTCGTCAAGCGGCGAGGCACGGGTTCGGAATCCGCGTGGAGGCTGGGACATGATCCTGGGTCACCGCAACGGGCCGCTGCGCCGCACGATCACGGCGCTCACTGCCCTGACCACCGCGATCGGCACGTGCTTCTTGGTCACCACGGCGCCCGCCTCGGCGGCGCCAACGCGGGGAGGGCCAACGCCGAACAACACGGCGTCGGAGAAGAGCGCCCACCCGGTGCGGCAAGTCTGTCCGCCGGCGAATACCGGGCAGTCCCGCTGCTTCGCGTTGGCCCGCGTCGATGTCAAGGGACGCAAGGGCGTCCAGCCCAGCTTCACCCCGGCCGGGTACGGTCCGGCCGACCTCCAGTCCGCATACGACCTGTCGTCCTCAGTGGCCGGCGCCGGCCGCACCGTCGCCATCGTCGACGCCTTCGACAACCCGAACGCCGAAGCCGACCTCGCCGTGTACCGCGCCCAGTTCGGGCTGTCCGCATGCACGACCGCGAACGGCTGCTTCCGCAAGGTCAACCAGACCGGTAACCCCAGCCCGCTCCCGCCTCCGGACGCCGGCTGGGCGGCCGAGATCTCGCTGGACGTGGACATGGTCTCCGCGGCCTGCCCGCTTTGCTCGATATTGCTCGTCGAGGCGGACACCAACGTCAACACCGACCTGGCCGCCGCCGTGCAAACCGCGGTCGACCTCGGCGCCAAGTACGTGTCCAACAGCTACGGCGGCCCCGAGGACCCGTCAGACATCGACACCAACAGCTTCTACGACCACCCCGGCGTGGCGGTCACGGCCAGCACCGGTGACTTCGGTTTCGGCACCTCGTACCCCGCGACCGCGCCCGGAGTGACTGCGGTGGGTGGTACGTCTCTGGTTCGCGACAACAGCACGCGCGGATGGTCGGAGTCGGCATGGGCGGGCGCAGGCAGCGGGTGCTCGTCCGTCCAAGCCAAGCCGAGCTTCCAGACCGACACGGGATGCCCGAACCGAACCATCGCCGACGTGTCCGCAGACGCCGACCCGAATACCGGCGTGGCGACCTACGACACGTTCCAGGCACCGGGTTGGCAGGTGTTCGGGGGCACCAGCGCGTCCGCGCCGCTCATTGCCTCCACCTACGCACTGGCCGGCGAGCCGGGCGCCGGGTCGGACCCGGAGAGCTACCCCTACGCCGCTACCGACCAGCTCAACGACGTGACCACCGGTGACAACGGAACCTGCGTCCCGGACTACCTCTGCACCGCGGGGCCGGGCTTCGACGGCCCGACCGGCCTCGGCACCCCGAACGGCGTCGCCGCGTTCCGCGAGGGGCCGCACGGCACCATCCAGGGCACGGTCACCGACTCGGCCACCCAGGCGCCCATCGTCGGCGCCCAGGTGGTGGCCGGGCAGAACGCCACGGTCACCGACACCACCGGGTCCTACGTGCTGAGCGTGCCGGTCGGCACCTACTCGGTGGTGGCTTCGGCCTACGGCTACACCATCGTCACCCACGCCGGCGTGGCCGTCGCGGACGGTGCCACGGTCACCGAGGACTTCGCCCTCACGGCGGTGCCGCGGGTCACGTTGAGCGGCAAGGTCAGCGATGGATCCGGGCACAACTGGCCGCTGTACGCCAAGATCACCGTAGCCGGCACCCCGGGCGGGCCGATCTACACGAACCCGTTCACCGGCCACTACTCGATCCAGCTGCCCGAGCAGCACACCTACTCGCTCACCGTCGAACCGGTGATCACCGGCTACCAGCCCAAGACCGTCTCGGTGACGCTCGGGCTGGTGAACGTCACCAAGAACATCAAGGTGACCGTGGCGAGCTCGTGCACCGCACCCGGCTACCAGGCCGTCTTCACCGGCATGTCCGAGCACTTCGACGGCACGACGATCCCGTCGTCGTGGACGGTCACGGACAATATCAACAGCGGTGGCGTCTGGGTGGCCGATGATCCAGGACAGCGGGGCAACCTGACTGGCGGCACCGGCAACTTCGCCATCATCGACAGCGACTTCCTCGGTGACGGCGCCGACCAGGACACCGAGCTGATCTCGCCGGTGGTCGACCTGTCCTCCTCGGCGTCGCCGATCGTGGGTCTGAACTCCGACTACAAGTCCTTCTTCAACTCCGTGGCAGACATCGACTACACCGTCGACGGCGGCGCCACCTGGACGAACGTCTGGGAGGGTTCGACCACCGACCAGCAGGGGCCGCTGGAGTTCCCACTCCCGTTGGCGGCCCACAAGTCGGCGGTACAGGTCCGGTTCCACTACATCGGCTCGTTCTCGTGGTGGTGGGAGGTCGACGACGTCTTCATCGGCAACAAGGCGTGCCTGCCCACGCCTGGTGGTCTCGTCGAAGGCCTGACCAAGGACGGCAACACCAACCTGCCGCTGAACGGCGTCACGGTCGCCAGCGCGGCGGTGCCGACCGACTCCGGCGTCTCCGCCGCCACTCCTGACGACGGCGCGCTGCCCGACGGCTTCTACTGGCTCTTCTCCACGCAGACCGGCAACCACGACTTCACCGCCAGCAAGTCGCACTACGCGACCGCAACCGAGCTCGTCGACGTGGCCGCCAATGCCGTCACCAGACAAGACTTCGCCTTGGCGGCCGGGCGGATCGAGGTGAGTCCCGCCGCGCTCTCCGGCACGGTGACCCTGGGCGGCGCCACCAGCGCGACGGCCACCCTGACCAACACAGGCACCCAGCAGGTGCACGTCAAGATCGGCGAGCGGGACGGCGGCTTCCAGATCGCCGGGCGCCCGGCCGCGAAGGCGTACGCGAAGACGCGCGGCGCCGCCGCCCAACGAGTCAAGGGCCACTTCAGCCCGCTGAAGCTGAAGCCACGCCACACGAAGCCCCCGGCCCGGCACAACAGCCAACCCGCGGACCCGCCATGGGAGCCGATCGCGGACTTCCCCACGCCGATATCGAGCAACTCGGCATCGTTCTTCGACGGCAAGCTCTACAGCGTCGGCGGATTCCAGGGGTTTGAGGACATCGCGTCCCTGTACGTCTACGACCCGGACACTAAGGCGTGGACCAAGCTCGCCGACATGAGTGAGGCCCGGGAGGCCCCGGGCTCCGCCTGGATCAACGGCAAGCTGTACGTGGCCGACGGCTGGGACCCGGACGGTAATCCGGCGACTGCGACCGAAGTCTACGACCCAGCCACCAACAGCTGGTCGACGCTCGCCGACAACCCGAGGCCGCATGCCGCGGCCGGGGCCGCGGTCATCGACAACCAGCTGTATCTGGTCGGCGGCTGCGACGCCACCAGCTGCGGCAGCACCGACGTCGAGATCTACGACCCGGCCACCGACAGCTGGTCGCCGGGTACGGACTACCCGATGCGGGTGTCGTGGGAGTCGTGCGGCGGTATCGACGGCGTGCTGTACTGCGCCGGCGGGGTGAACTACGACGCCGAGACCGCGGCCGGATTCGCCTACGACGGCAACGCGTGGACGCCCATCGCCGACCTGCCGTCCGACGACTGGGGCGCCGCCTACACCGCCGCCAACGGCCAGTTGCTCGTCTCGGGCGGAATTGTTCAGGGCAACAGCGCCGTCACCAACCAGGGCTGGGCATACGACCCCGGCACCGCGGACTGGACGTCGCTGCCGAACGCCAACGATGCCTTCTTCCGTCTCGGCGGCGCCTGCGGCTTCTACCGGATCGGCGGCAACGACGACGCGGGGAATCATCAAGCGAAGGCCTCGGTCTTGCCGG
>DATAEG010000060.1:0-2152 GCA_036258135.1 Jatrophihabitantaceae bacterium
GCGATGTTCCGCCAGCCCGCGCACCCGTACACGCGCGCGCTGCTGGACGCGATCCCGCACCTGTCGCAGGCCCGCGCGCTCACCGGCATCCCGGGCTCCACGCCGGGGCCGGGACGGCGCCCGACCGCCTGCCGGTTCAACACCCGCTGCGCGTACGCCCAGGACCGGTGCCGGGAGGTCGAGCCCGAGGACGTGCAGGTCGGCCCGGACCACACCGCCAAGTGCCTGCGGGTCGGCGAGATCGGCACCTGGGACATCAATCGCGGCAACACCACCGACGCCGACCCCCACATCGCGCGGGACATCATCCTGACGCTCGACGACCTCAAGGTGTTCTACGGCCGCAAGGAGGTCGTGCACGGGGTCAGCTTCGACGTGGCCAAGGCCGAGGTGGTCGCGCTGGTCGGCGAGTCGGGCAGTGGCAAGACCACGATCGCGCGGTGCGTCGGCGGCCTGCACAAGCAGTGGACCGGTGAGCTGACCTTTGAAGACCGCCCGCTGGGCAAAGGCGCCCGCGCCCGCTCGGCCGAGGACCGCAAGCGCATCCAGTACATCTTCCAGAACCCCTACCTGTCGCTGAACCCGCGGCTCACCATCCAGCAGATCGTCGGCAGGCCGATGGAGCTCTTCGGCATCGCGAAGGGCAAGGCCGCGCGCGACCGCGTGGTGGAGTTGCTGGACGCGGTGGCGCTCGGACCCACCGTGCTCAATCTGCAGACCAACCGCCTCTCGGGCGGCGAGCGGCAGCGGGTGGCCATCGCCCGGGCGTTGGCCGCCGAACCCGACCTCCTGGTCTGTGACGAGATCACGTCAGCGCTGGACGTCTCCGTGCAGGGCTCCATCGTCGCGCTGCTGGACGACCTGCGGAAGACGCGGCAGATCAGCATGCTGTTCGTCACCCACAACCTGGCGCTGGTCCGCTCCATCGCGGCGCGGGTGGAGGTGCTCAACGCAGGCGAGCTGGTGGAGTCCGGCTTCGTCGTCGAGGTGCTCGACACGCCCAAGGAGGACTACACCAAGCGGCTGCTCGCCAGCTCTCCCGCGGTGAACTGAGTGCTCGCCACGCTCGCTTTCGTCAATCCGCACCTGGGCTCGGCGTGGACGTACCGGCGGGTCCCCGCCGCCGACCCGCGGCCGCATCCAACCGCCGAGCGCGCGCTGGATCTGGCGCAGTTCCACACCGCGACGGCGACGACGGCGTTCCAGGTGCTGGTCGACGGCGTGCTCGTGCATGCCTGGTACGCCGACGGGCTCGGTCCGCGGGACCTGTTCCTCGGGGCCTCGGCGACCAAGTCAGTGCTGGCCCACCTCGTCGGGCGGGCCGGGCTGGACCTGGACGCCCCGGTTGACGCCTACGTGCCGGAGCTACCGGGCTACCGGGGGGTGCCGGTGCGCGACGTCGCCCGGATGACCAGCGGCGTCGACTGGGTGGAAGACCATCGCGACCCCGAGGGCCCAGCCGCCGCCCTCGTCGGAGCCTTCGCCACGGGCGGCTCGTCGCGTGCGCTGCTGACCCGGATCCGCCCGAGCCACCCGCGCGGCAACCGATTCGCGTACTGCACGGCCGACTCCCAGGTGCTCGACTGGGTGCGCGAACGCGCCACCGGCGTCGGCTTCCGGGACGCGCTCGGCGACCTGTGGCGACGGCTGGGCTGCACCGACGACGCGATGGTCGCCGTCGACGGCGACGGGGTGGCCCTGGCCGGGGGCGGGGTCGCCGCCGCGATCGGGGACTGGGCGCGGGTGGGCCTGCTGCAGATCGACGGTGAATGGGCCGACATCAGCTCCCGACCGTCGCTGCCGTTCCTGCGCCCCGGGCGACTGCCCGCGCCCCTGTCGGCGCACGTCGGCTTCGGCTACCACTGGTGGCCCCTCGACGACGCCGGCACCCGCGTGGCCGCCGACGGCAGCCGCGGCCAGTTCGTCTACGTCGACCGTCCCCGGCGCACGGTCGTCGTGAAGACCTCGGCCTGGCCATACGGCGACGCCGCCCACGACACGCACTGCCGCGACCTGACCTACCGCACGCTCCCCCGCATCGCCGCCAGCACCGCTTTACGGGAAAGGGTCCAGGGGTGAACAGCAAGGTCATCATCACGTGCGCGCTGACCGGCGCGGGGGACACCGTCGCCAAGTCCGAGCACGTGCCCGT
>DATAEG010000061.1:0-23012 GCA_036258135.1 Jatrophihabitantaceae bacterium
GATCTCGGCAGCCCGCGCGGCGTCGGGCTCAACGGGCTTGTTGGCCACGACGGCGATCTTTCGCACCGGCCGTCGGGCCGCGTAGGCGAAGAACAACTCGCGCATCAGATCCCATTGCCGCTGCTGCGAGGCCAGCAGATCAGCGCGGAGCACGGGCTCATCCTGACATAGGAACGCTGCTCACGTTGCCGAGCGATCGACGGTGCTACAGGTCTCCGAGTGCGGTGATCGGCTGCTCGACGCAGTCGGCCACGTAACGGAGGAACCCGCCGGCGACGGCCCCGTCGCAGGCGCGATGGTCGAACGCGAGGGTGAGCTGGGTGACCTTGCGGACCACGAGCTCGCCGTCCACCACCCACGGGCGGTCGACGATGCGCCCGATGCCCAGGATCGCCACCTCGGGATGGTTGATGATCGCAGCCGAGCCGTCCACGCCGAAGGGTCCGTAATTGTTGACGGTGAATGTGCCCCCAGTCATGTCGGCGGGCGTGATCGTTCCAGTCCGGGCCGCCTCGATCTTCTCGGCCAGCGCCGCGGCCAGCTCGCGGGTGGTCAGTCGCTGCGCGTCATGCACCACCGGGACGACCAACCCGTTCGGCGTCTGGGCCGCCGCCCCGAGATGGATCGCGTCGAGCAGTACCACCGCGTCTGACTCGATCCGCGAGTTGAGCTCGGGGAACTTCTGCAGTCCGAGCACGCAGAACCGCGCCAGCAGCCCGACCACGGAGACGTCCAGCGCCTCGCGGGCGGCCAGGAACCCGGTGGCGTCCACGTCCACCCAGACGGTCGCCTCGGGGATCTCGCGGCGGGACCGGCTCAGCTTCTCCGCGGCCACGCCGCGAACGCCGGTCAGGGCTATCCGCGGGCCGGCCTCGGCCGCCGTGGTCGTGGGGGTGATGGCCGCCTCAACGTCGTGCCGGGTGATCGTGGCGTGCGCGCCGGTGGGACGCAGCGACCGGAGGTCAATGTGGTGGTCGCGGGCCAGCTTGCGTACCAGCGGCGAGATGACCGGCGGGTTGGCAGGCGTCACCACCCCGGGTTCCTGGAGCGGGTTCGCCGGTCGGCGTCGGCGGGCGGACGTCGACGTGCCGTAGCCGACGAGCACCTGCCCCGAATCTTCCGCGGCGGCCTCGGCCGGCGTGATCGAGATGAGCGGCGCGCCGACTTTCAGCCGGTCGCCAGGCTCGCCGTGCAAGGCGGCCACCGTCCCGGCGAACGGCGCGGGCACCTCGACGGCGGCCTTCGCGGTTTCGACCTCGACCACGGGTTGGTCGACGGCGACGGTGTCGCCCACCTTGACCAGCCAGGTGACGATCTCGGCGTCGGTGAGGCCCTCGCCGAGGTCGGGCAACAGAAAGTCGGTCATCGGGGCGCGCCCACCTCGGCGACCTGATCGTCCCATTGGAGCGTGCCGATCGCGTCGAGGATGCGGTCGACGTTGGGCAGGTGGTGCTCCTCCAGCATGGGCGGCGGGTAGGGAATGTCCAGACCCGTGACGCGCCGGATCGGCGCCTGAAGATGGTGGAAGCAGGACTCGCCGAGACGCGCCGCCACCTCCGCGCCGTACCCGCCGAAGCGGTTGGCCTCGTGCACGACAACCGCGCGGCCGGTCTTGCGGACGCTGGCGGCGACGGTCTCGTCGTCGAACGGGCTGAGCGAGCGCAGGTCGATGACCTCGACGTCCCAGTCCTCCTCGGTAGCCGCATCTGCGGCCTCAAGCATGGTCGCCACCATGGGGCCGTAGCCGATCAACGTGACACCGTCACCGGAACGGCGGACGACGGCCCGGTCCAGACCGGGCGCGTTCTCGTCGATCTCGCCGGTCGACCAGTACCGCCGTTTGGGCTCCAGGAACAGCACTGGGTCGTCGCTGGCGATGGCCGCGCGGAGCAGGTGGTACGCGTCGCTCGGCGTCCCGGGTGTTACCACACGGAGCCCGGGCGTGTGCGTGAAGTAGGCCTCGGACGAGTCGCTGTGGTGCTCGACGCCGCCAATGCCCCCGCCGTACGGGATGCGCACCACGACGGGGAGGGACAGTTGACCGGACGTCCGGTTATGCATCTTGGCCAGATGGCTGGTGATCTGTTCGAAGGCCGGGTAGCTGAACGCGTCGAACTGAAGCTCCACCACCGGGCGCATTCCGTTCATGGCCATGCCGATGGCGGTGCCGACGATGCCGGCCTCGGCCAGCGGTGTGTCGAACACCCGCGTCTCACCGAACTCCCTGGCCAGGCCGTCGGTCACCCGGAACACACCGCCGAGCGTGCCGACGTCCTCCCCGAAGACATAGACGGTCGGGTCGTCCTGAAGAGCCTCGCGCAGCGCCCGGTTGAGCGCGGCCGCGAGCGTGATCGGGGCCATCAGGCGGACGCGAGCTCGGCCCGCAGGTGGTCCCGCTGGGCCCGCAGCTGCGCGGTCGGTTCGGTGTAGACGTGCTCGAACAGCTGGTCGGGATCGAGCTCGGGGTCGATGTTCATCCGGTCCCGGAGGGACGTCGCGAACGCCTCCGCCTCGGCGTCGAGCGCCTGCTCGGCCGCCTCGTCGAGGACACCGCGATCGACCAGGTAAGTGCGCAACCGGGCGATAGGATCGCGGGCCTTCCAGTGCTCGACCTCGTGCTCGTCCCGGTACCGGCTGGCGTCGTCGGCGTTGGTGTGTGGCTCGATCCGGTAGGTGCGCGCCTCGATGAAAGTCGGGCCGCCGCCGGCCCGCGCCGCCTCGACGGCGCGCCGCACCGCCACATAGACGGTGGCCGCGTCGTTGCCGTCGATGTACATGGACGGGATGCCGTAGCCGATGCCCTTGTGCGCGAGGGTCGGCGCCGCGCTCTGCTTGGCGATCGGCACGCTGATGGCGAATCCGTTGTTCTGGCAGAAGAAGACCACCGGCGCCTTCAGCACCGCAGCGAAGTTCATCGCCTCGTGCGTGTCGCCCTCGCTGCTTCCGCCGTCGCCGAGCATCACGACCGCCACCGTGTCCTCGCCCTTCAGCCGAGCGGCGTGCGCAAACCCGACCGCGTGCGACGTGTTCGTGGCCAGCGGGGTGCACTGCGCGGCGACGCGCTCGGCGCGGCAGTCATAGCCGTGATGCCAGTTGCCGCGCAGCAGCGTGAGAGCGCCGACCGGGTCCACGCCGCGGCTGACCAAGGCCATGCAGTCGCGGTAGGTCGGGAACAGCCAGTCGTCCGCTGCCAGCGCCATAACGGCGCCGATCTCGCTGGCTTCCTGCCCGCGTGCGGACGGGTAGACGGCCAGGCGCCCCTGCCGGGTGAGCGCGGTGGCCTGCGCATCGAAGCGACGGCCCACCACCATGCGTCGGTACAGCTCTTTTAGCGTGGCGTCGTCGGGCAGATCTGCCCACGGCTTGACGTCTGGCGTCCCCGTGGGATCGATCAGCTGCAGCGGCGTCTCCGACGGCAGCAACGGCCGACCCGCCGCACCAGGAAAGGGAGGCAGTTCCGGAAGGCTGACGATGTCCGAGGTCAAGGCGTCCTCCTCTTCACCCCGCGAAGTTCTCGCACAGAACGCGACAACTTCGCGGGGACCCCGAATGTTCGCTCCGAATGCCTTCGATTGTCGGGCGCGGGTCGGACGAGTGTCCACTGATCCCAGCTAGGCTCGGACGTATGGCGGTAGTCTGGTCGATTAGGTGCTCGAATGTCTGAGCGAACTCGCTCTGGGGTCGAACCCGTCAGACATCCGGCCACGCTCGACAACACCGACCGGGCCCTGGTCGAATTGCTGCGCGGCGACGGCCGCGCCTCGGTGCGTGCGCTGGCCGACGAACTGCACATCTCACGGGCCACGGCCTATGCCCGACTGGACCGTTTGCAGCGCGAGGGTGTCATCACCGGCTACGCCGCTCGGGTCGATCCGGAGCGCTACGGCTATGGCATCTCCGCCTACGTCTACCTCAAGATCAGCCAGCACTCGTGGAAGGCGGTGCGCCGCCGCGTCCAGCAAATCGACGAGGTCTGGCACGCCGCGCTGGTGTCCGGCGAGAACGACCTCGTGCTATTAGTCCGTACCCGCGACGCGGGCAGCCTGCGCGACCTCGTCCTCAACGAGCTGCAGACGATGCCCGATGTGGTCTCCACGCAGACCGTCCTCATCCTGGACGAGGTTCGCTGAACCTGGCTGTGTGCCGCGCCAAACTCGCGACCTGGCAACATCGCTGCCAGGGAGCGCGAGGAGACGACCATGATCGACGAGACGAGCCTGTCCGCTCGGGTGGATGAGCTGATCGCCGCGATGACGCCGGCCGAGAAGGCCGGTCAGCTCACCCAGTACTTCTACTTCGGGCGGGCTGTCGAGACGATCGATCTTCCCGACGTCGAGGGCGTCCCGGCCAATCCCTCGGCCGCGGTCGAGGCGGCTCTGGGCCGAGGAGAGGTCGGCTCACTGCTGTTCGTCACTGATCCGGCCGAGACGAACCGGCTCCAGCGGCTGACGATCGACGGCAACCGGCACCGGATCCCGGCGCTGTTCGGCTTCGACGTGATCCACGGGCTGCGCACGATCTTCCCGGTGCCGATCGCGATGGCCGCGTCCTGGGACCCGTCGATCGTCGAGCGGGCGCAGGCCGTGGCGGCGCGTGAGGCCCGTGCGGTCGGCATTCACTGGACGTTCGCGCCGATGGTCGACATCGCCCGCGATCCGCGCTGGGGGCGGATGATCGAGGGCGCCGGAGAGGACCCCTACCTGGGTGCGGCGATGGGCGTGGCCCAAGTCCGCGGGTTCCAAGGCCCGGAGCTCGGCGCTGCCGATCACATCATCGCGGGACCGAAGCACTTCGCCGGCTACGGCGCCGCGCTGGGCGGACGCGACTACGACGAGGTCAATCTGTCCGACGCCGAGCTGTGGAACGTCTACTTCCCGCCGTTCCGAGCCGCCATCGCCGCCGGCGCCGGCAACGTGATGACGGCGTACATGGACCTGAACGGGATCCCGGCCAGTGGCAATCGGTGGCTGTTCCACGACGTGCTGCGCAAGCGATGGGGATTCCGTGGCTTCGTGGTCAGCGACGCGAACGCGGTGCGCAGTCTCGTCACGCACGGCTTTGCCGCCGACCTCGGCGACGCCGCGGCGCGGGCGGTGAAGGTAGGCGTCGACCTGGAGATGGCGATTGCCGACCCGGCGTATGCGCACCTGCCCGATGCCCTCGATGCTGGTGCCGTCACCGAGGCGGCGCTGGACGCCTGCGTGCGCCGAATTCTGGAGGCGAAGCTGCGCCTCGGACTGCTGGATGATCCCTTCGTCGACGAGGACGCCGCGCGCACCGTGCTGGCCGACCCAGCCCACCGCGACGTGGCGCGCGAGGCGGCGCAGCGATCGGTGGTCCTGCTGCGCAACGAAGGCGGCCTGCTGCCGTTGGACGCGGCGTCGCTGACCTCTGTTGCGGTGCTCGGTCCTCTGGCTGCCTCGCCGCGCGACACGATCGGTCCATGGTGTTTCGACTTCGACCTGGCCGAGACCGTCACGGTGCTCGACGGCATCCGCACGCGCGTGGGCGAGGCGGTGCGGGTGGATCACGCGCCCGGCGTCCGCCCTGTGCAGCGCGCCTTCCCGTCGATCTTCGACATGTTCGCCGGCAACACCCCGGAGGAGCCGGAGGGGTTCGAGGAGGATGCTGAACTGGCCCGGGCCGTCGAGCTAGCTCGGGCCGCCGATGTCGCCGTCGTGGTGGTCGGCGAGTGGCAGAACCAGATCGGCGAGAACGCGTCCCGGGCATCGCTCGACCTACCCGGTCGGCAGCTGGAGCTGCTCCAGGCCGTGCACGCCACGGGCGTCCCGGTCGTCCTTCTCGTCATGGCCGCCCGGCCGGTGGACCTGCGCTGGGCCGCCGACCACGTGCCCGCGATCCTCGACATCTGGTATCCGGGTACCCAAGGCGGTGCCGCCGTTGCTGACGTGCTCTTCGGCGCGGTCTCTCCCGGTGGGAGGCTGCCATACACGTGGCCGCGGGCCATCGGACACGTGCCGATGATCTACGCGCACACCACCTCGCACGATCCCGAGAACCAGGGCAAGCGGTACTGGGACGAAGCCAGCACCCCGTTGTTCCCGTTCGGCCACGGGCTGAGCTACGCAACGTTCGAATACACCGACCTCGCGGTCGACCCGCCGGCCATAGCGGCGGGCGAGTCGCTCACCGTCTCTGTGACGGTGCGCAACGCGGCCGAGCGCGCTGGCGACGAGGTGGTCCAGTTATACGTGCACCAGCGACACGGCACGGCGTCGCGGCCGGTGCGCGAGCTCAAGGGGTTCCGCCGGGCCACGCTGCAAGGCGGCGAGTCGTGCACCGTCGAGTTCACCCTGGGACCGGACGAGCTGCGCTACTGGAACGCCGCGGCTCACGACTGGGTGATCGACTCGGCGACGTTCGAGGTCTGGGTGGGCGGCGACTCGACCGCTGCGCTGGGCACGACCTTCACCGTCCGCGGGTAAGCCGCGCGTCGAGCCCGCCCGAGTCGGGTCGCTGACCCGAGAGGTCTTCCACGGTTTGCTCGATGTCGACCATCTCCCGCTCGACTTCCTCCATGTACAGCCGCCCAGCCACGATGTGATCACCGGCGATCGTGAACAATGTAATCCCGCGCATGCCAAAGGGCAGTCCGTCCCGGCGCGTCCCCGCCCAGTGCCATTCAGTCCAGACCGTGTCGCCGTCGCGGACCGACCGCAGGACCTCGGCGCGAAAGTCGGGTATACCCGCGAACATCGCCTCCCAATTGGCCCGCATCTGGTTCCGACCCACGAACGCCCGGCCCGGGTGCGAAGGTTGCTCGCTTCGATAGTTCTCGTGAAACATGCCGGCTGCGGCATCAAGATCATGCGCATTCATCGCGACGGTCAGTCGGTCGATCACCTCAGTCATCGGAACCCCCTGCGAGCCAGCGCACGTGGCTCCATCGTTGCCTTGGGCGACCGAACCGTCCAGCGATCGCTGGACTGCGGTCCGCTGGACATGACTGCGGTTGTCTCGACTCAGTCGTTGCGGAAGCGATATCCGATGCCCGGCTCGGTAATGAGGTAGCGCGGTTGTGCCGGGTCCGGCTCGAGCTTCCTACGGAGCTGGGCGATGTAGACGCGGAGATAGTGCGTTTCGGTCTTGTAGGCAGGTCCCCACACGTCGCGAAGCAACTGCTGACCGGTGATGAGCCGGCCGCGGTTACGGGCCAAGAGCTCGAGCAGTTGCCATTCGGTCGGGGTGAGCCGCACCTCGGCCTTATCGGTAGTTCGGATGACCCGCTTGGCGGCGAGGTCGATGGTGAAGTCGGCTGTGGCAATGACTGGTTGGTCGGTTCCTGGGACGGCACGGCGAGTTGCGGCGCGAAGTCGTGCGAGTAGCTCGTCCATGCCGAAAGGCTTGGTGATGTAGTCGTCCGCCCCCGCGTCGAGCGCGTCCACCTTCTGAGCCTCTTCGCCGCGGGCGGAGAGCACGATGATCGGAGCTGTCGACCAGCCACGGATGCCGCGGATGACATCCGCGCCGTCCATGTCGGGCAGGCCGAGATCGACGATGACGACGTCTGCTGGATGGTGGGCCATCGTGGTCAGTCCGGCAGTGCCGTCAAAGGCGGTAGCGACTTCGTAGCCACGGGCGCCGAGATTGATTTGCAACGCGCGCAGCAGCGCAGCCTCGTCGTCAATAACGAGCACAGTGGTCACGGTCGCGCTGGATGCCAGTTGTCGGATCGCTGGTGGTCGGCGGTCGGGAGTTCGAGGCGCATGGTGAGACCGCCGTCGGGGGTCACGGTGGCGGCGATTCGCCCGCCCATGGCGTCTACAAAGGCCTTCGCGACAGCCAGGCCCAGACCGACGCCACCGTCGCTGCGTTGGTCGCCAAGCTGCTGGAATGGCTCGAACACCTGATCGCGCTTCTCAGCGGGAATGCCTGGCCCGTGGTCGACGACCTCGATAATCACGGTGTCGCCGGACGGCCGCGCGACGATCGTTGGCGGTCGTTGCGGCGGGGAGTAGCGCAACGCGTTGGCCGCCAGGTTGGACAGGGCCCTTTCGAGCAAGCCTGGATCGGTGGCCAGCAGCGGTAGATCATCGGGGATGTCGAAGCTCAGCATGTCGCCGTGGTCGAGGTTTCGGGCCAACAACGGGGCGACCTCGTCGAGGGCGGTGGGACGCAGGAATGGCTTCAGCGCCCCGGTGTGTACCCGGCTCATGTCGAGCAGGTTGCCGATAAGTCGATCAAGCCGATCGGCACCCTGTTCGATGGTGGCCAGCAATGCGGCTTGATCCTCGACCGTCCAGTCGACGTCGGTCTGACGAAGACTGCTGACCGAGGCCTTAACGGACGCAAGTGGTGTTCGCAGATCGTGACTGACGGCGGTGAGAAGCGCGGTGCGCATTCTGTTGCCCTCGGCGAGCGCTTCGGCCTGGCCAGCTTGAATCCGCAGGCGCTGACGGTCTAAAGCGCTGGCCGCTTGGGCGGCGTATCCGTCGAGAACCCTGCGGTGCGACGCCGCGGCGTCTGCATCGACGCTCAACCGTAGATGCTCGCCCGCCGGGATATGGAAAGTTGAGCCAGACGTCGTGGGTGTCCCGGCCACCCGTGTCCAGCGGCCGTTGACACGTTCCTGCAACTCCGCGGGCACGTTTAGCGACGCCGCGAGATGAGTCAGAACGGCGTCTGGTGTGTCGTCCCCGCCGAGGACAGTCTGGGCCAGAGCGAGCAAGGTGTTCGCCTCGTCTGCCCGAGCCCTGGCCACCGCATCCCGCCGCGCGGCGAGATGAACGACGCTGCTCACCGTGACAGCGCCGGTGACGAACAGCAGGAGCGCGAGAAGGTTCTGCGGCGCCTCGATGCTCCAGGTGTGAACCGGAGGCGTGAAGTACCAGTTGAGTAGTAGTCCGGCGGTGACCGCGGCGAGGACGGACGGCCAGAAGCCGCCGAGAACGGTGACCGCGAGCACGGCGAGGAGATACAGCAGCAAGTCATCGATCAGGCCGAGATGTGCTCGATTGGCCGCCAGGACCGCCGTGAGCGCCGGCAGCAACACGGCTGCCAGCACCAGGCCGGCAAGCTGCCGTCTCCCGCTTATGCCAGTGAGTCTCGACGATGTGGTCAAACGGCCGGCGGCTGTGAAGTAATGCGGATGCCTCACCGAGACGGTCGGCACTGGATCGGTCACGTCATCAAGTGTGACCTCTTCCTCGGCCGGCAACGAGCTGTAGCGGGCCAGAGTTCGGCCTAGACGGCGCAGGAGTGTCGCCACGGCCGTGGCGCCGGCGGCTGCGGTGGCGACCACGACTGCAGCGTGCCCGCTCCCGGCAGCATGCAGGTCGCCGTACGGGGGGTGGGAAAAACCCGAGACCGTGAACCAGCCGATGACGGCCAACGGCGGGGCGGCCAGCGGTTCGGACAGGCTCGCCATTACCGCGACAAGCACCGTTGCGAGGACAAGGACACCAGTGCTCGTCAGGCGACCATTGGCGGCGACCGTGATGACACCAATGACGAGCAATCCAGCGAAGCCAAACGGCAAGGCCACGACCGCTTCGACGGGGCGGCTGAAGAGCAAGCGGCCTAACACCTCGTCAAGTCGACCCGATCATTGCCTCCCGAACGGTGATCTTGACGGTTTCCTTGCGCCCCAGGCCCAACTCTTTACGTCACGCTGACGCGCCTGCCTGATCCGCCTGCCTAATGTCAAAAATGTGCCAGAACTCGAGGCTTCCTCGGCGGCCCGGCCACTTGCAAACGGATCAACCATGAGCATGCCCGCGGGCATCAAGCGACTCCTGGTCGGGCGGGCGCTGCGCAACCAGCAGTTGGGCGAGACGCTGCTGCCGAAGTGGCTGGCGCTGCCGGTATTTGCCTCCGACCCGATCTCCTCGGTCGCTTATGCCACGGAGGAGATCCTCCTGGTTCTGGCCGCGGGAGGCGCCGCGTATCTGATCTACGCGAAGTGGGTTGCCGCTCTGGTGGCTGTGTTGCTGGCCATCGTCGTCCTGTCTTACCGCCAGACGTGCTACGCCTATCCCAGCGGCGGTGGCGCTTACGCGGTCAGCCGAGACAACTTCGGCGAGAACGCCGCCCTGACAGCAGCCAGCGCGCTGCTTGTCGACTACGTGATGACCGTCGCTGTGTCTGTTGTGTCCGGCGTGGTGGCGATCACCAGTGCCGCCCCGAGCCTGCACAGATACGCCGTGGAGTTGTCGGTCGGCTTCGTCGTTCTGATCATGCTGGCCAACCTGCGCGGGGTACGCGAGTCTGGTCGGGCCTTCGCCATACCTACGTACAGTTTCGTCGCGCTCACCTACCTCATGTTCGTCGTAGGCGCCGCCAAAGGAATTACCGGCCACCTTCCCGAAGCGTCGACCGCCGCGCAACAACTGCACCAGACAGCCAAGGTAGGTGGGATCTTCACCCTCTTTCTCGTGTTGCGGGCGTTCGCATCCGGTTGCACGGCTCTGACCGGGGTCGAGGCCATCAGCAACGGCGTCCCGGCCTTCCGCAAACCCAAATCACGTAACGCCGCCGCCACTCTGGCCATCATGGGACTGCTGGCGACCAGCATGTTCCTCGGTATCACCGCGCTCGCCTTGAAACTCGACGCCCGCGCCCAGCCCAGCGGAAATCCGTCGGTCATCTCCCAGATCGCGGCTGCCGTATTCGGGAACAGCAACGTCCTCTTCTACGCTTATCAGGCCGCGACGGCCGGCATACTCATCCTCGCCGCGAACACCGCCTTCAACGGCTTTCCAGTCCTGTCATCTATCCTCGCCGAGCACCGGTACCTACCGCGGCAACTGCACACCCGAGGTGACAAACTCGTCTTCAGCAACGGAATCCTGCTTCTCGGCGGTTTCGCTATCGCGCTCATCGTCGGTTTCGACGCCAACATCGACAGACTCATCCAGCTTTACATCATCGGCGTGTTCACGAGTTTCACCCTGAGTCAAGCCGGAATGGTTCGGCATTGGAACCGGACCATCCCGCTCGCCCCGCCCGCCCGGCGACGACGCATGCGGGTGTCCCGGGTGATAAATCTCGTTGGCGCCGTGGTCACGGCCGCCGTTCTGGTAATCGTCCTGTGCACGAAGGTGGTTCACGGCGCCTGGATTGCCATCGTTGCGATGGGCGTCCTGTTCGCGCTCATGAAGTCGATCAGCCGGCATTACCGCGCAGTCTCCGACGAACTTCGACTTCCAGTCGGGGAGCTTCCTCAGCTGCCTTCAAACAATCATGCCGTCGTCCTGGTATCACGGCTGCATCTGCCGACCATGCGGGCTATCTCGTACGCCAAGGCGACTCGCCCGAGCCGCCTCGAGGCGGTCACGATCGACCTCGACGCGGCTGATACCGCCGAGCTGCTCACCCAATGGAGCGACCGACATCTCGACATTCCTCTGATCATCCTGGAATCGCCGTTCCGCGAGATCACCAAGCCCGTTCTCACCTACATCCGAGGACTACGGCGAGAAAGCCCTCGAGACGTCGTCACGGTATTCATTCCCGAATACGTCGTCGGGCGATGGTGGGAACAGCTCCTCCACAACCAGAGCGCCTTGCGGCTCAAGGCGCGTCTCCTGTTCGAACCTGGGGTCATGGTGACGAGTGTCCCGTGGCAGCTCCAGTCCACGGCGGTCCCTCAACCGAGTCCGACCCACCCTCCTGATCAAGCCGGTCCGCCGGGTGTTCCGGTGACGGCTGCTTCGTCCCGAAGGGCCACGCAGGCTCAAGTCGCCGCGAAGGTCGGCATCGACGAGTCGTAGCCGGCCGGGCGATTCCGCACCAAGCCCACCGAGCCGGGGAATTGGATACCGCTTCGAGGCCTGACCGCTTAGCGTCGCAGCGGTGCGCGCGCTCCTGGAGATGGTGGTGCCACGCCGTCTAGGCGTGGGCTTCCGCTGGCTGCTCGCCTCCTCGTGGATCAGCAACGTGGGCGACGGAATCACGCTGGCCGCCGGGCCGCTGCTGGTCGCCTCGCAGACAAAAGAGCCACTGCTGGTGGCCATGGCGGTGCTGCTCCAGCGCCTGCCGTGGTTGGTCTTCGGGCTGTACGCGGGGGTCATCGCGGACCGACTGGACCGGCGGCGCGTGGTGGTGACCGTCGATCTGATGCGCACCGTCGTCCTCACCGTGCTCGCGATGACGATCGTCACGGGCTGGGTGAACATCGCCGTAGTGCTGGTCGTCATGTTCCTGCTGGGCACGGCGGAGACGTTCGCGGATACCACGTCCAGCACCTTGGTGCCGATGCTGGTGGACAAGGGCGACCTCGGGATCGCCAACTCCCGGCTGATCGCCGGCTTCGTGACCGTGAACCAACTGGCCGGCCCGCCGATAGGCGCAGCGCTCTTCGCTACCGGCATGGCCTGGCCGTTCGCCAGCGAAGCCGTGTGTGTCCTGTTGGGCGCCGTCCTCATAGTCAAGATCACGCTGCCGCCACACCGCCGCAAGGCCGAGCCGGGGCGCGTCGGGCGGGACATCACCGAGGGGTTGAGCTGGCTTTGGCACCACGCGGCCATGCGCACCCTCGCCCTGACCATCGTCCTGTTCAACGTGACGTTCGGCGCCGCCTGGTCGGTACTCGTTCTCTACGCCACGCAGCGCCTCGGACTGGGCGCCGTCGGGTTCGGTCTGGTCACGACCGTCGGGGCCTTCGGGGCGTTGCTCGGCACCGTCATCTACGGCACGTTGGAACGGCATTTCAGTCTGGGCAACATCATGCGCGTGGGCCTGCTCATCGAGACGTTCACGCATCTGACGTTGGCCATCACCACCTCACCGTGGGTGGCCATGCCGGTGTTCTTCGTCTTCGGCGCGCACGCCGCCGTCTGGGGAACGACGTCGAACGCAGTGCGGCAGCGCGCGGTGCCGATGGAGTTCCAAGGCCGGGTGGCCAGCGTCTACATGATGGGCGTGATGGCCGGACTGGTCGTCGGCAGCGCCATTGGTGGCGTGATCGCGCAGCACGCCGGGCTGGCCGCCCCGTTCTGGTTCGCCTTCGTCGGCTCGGCGATCCTCCTCGCTCTGATCTGGCGGCAGCTGCCGCAGATCGCGCACTCCGAGGAGGGCGAACTGGTCCGGCAGTAGAGCCGGACGGGCGCTCAGCTGAGGGCGGCGTCCAGGGTGATCTCAGTGCCGGTTAGCGCTTTGCTCACCGGGCAGCCCACCTTGGCCTCTTCGGCCGCGACCACGAACCCGTCATTGTCCAAGTCGTCGACCTCGCCGCGGACAGTGAGCTTGATCCCGGTCACGCGCAGGCCGCCCGCGGGGTCCGAGCCGAGCGTCACGTCGGCGGTCACCGCAAGCGATTTAGGCGTCCCGCCCGCTTTGGCGATGCCGCCGGAGAACGCCATGGCGTAGCACGACGAGAGCGCGGCGGCGATGAACTCCTCCGGGCTGGTCGTGCCGTCGGCGTCGTCGGCGGTGCGCTTGGGGAACGACACGTCGAACGTGCCGAGACCCGAGCTTTTCAGTTCGACCTGGCCGGATCCGTCCTGCAAGCCGCCGGTCCATGCCGTGTGGGCGGTACGTGTAGCCACGGGTTCTCCTTCGTGAGGGTGAGGGGTGATGGGTTCAGCCGCCGAGGGCAGCGGTGACGATGGCTCGTGCTTCCTCCTGAATGCGGGCCAGGTGCTCCGGGCCGCGGAAGGACTCCGCGTACAGCTTGTAGACGTCCTCGGTGCCGGAGGGGCGGGCGGCGAACCAGCCGTAGTCGGTGGCCACCTTGAGCCCGCCGATGGGCGCGTCGTTCCCGGGTGCGGTCGTGAAGGTCGCGGTGATCGGGTCGCCGGCGAGATCCGTCGCGCTCACCTGCGACGGGGAGAGCTTGCTCAACGCCGCCTTCTGCGCGGGCGTGGCCGGCGAGTCGATACGGGCATAGGCGGGGGCGCCGTACCGCTCCGTCAGCTCGGCGTAGCGCTGGCTCGGCGACGTGCCGGTGACGGCGGAGATCTCCGAGGCCAGCAGGCACAGCAGGATGCCGTCCTTGTCCGTCGTCCACGCCGAGCCATCACGTTGGACGAACGAGGCGCCCGCGCTCTCCTCGCCGCCGAATGCGACCGACCCGTCGAGCAGGCCGGGCACGAACCACTTGAACCCGACCGGCACCTCGAGGAGCCGCCGACCAATGCCGTCGGCCACTTTGTCGATCATGGACGAGCTGACCAGCGTCTTGCCGACGGCCGCGTCGCGGGGCCAGTCCGGGCGGTGGCTGAACAGGTAGTCGATAGCCACGGCCAGGTAGTGGTTGGGGTTCATCAGACCGCCGTCGGGCGTGACGATGCCGTGCCGGTCGGCGTCGGTGTCGTTGCCGGTGGCGATGTCGAAGTCGCCCTGTCGCGAGATGAGCGAGGCCATCGCCGACGGCGACGAGCAGTCCATGCGGATCTTGCCGTCCCAGTCCAACGTCATGAAGCGGAAGGTGGCGTCGACGTTCGGGTTGACCACGGTCAGGTCCAGCCCGTACTGGTCGGCGATTTCAGCCCAGTACGCGACGCTGGCGCCGCCGAGCGGGTCGGCACCGATGTGCAGGCCCGAGCTGCGGATCGCGTCCATGTCCAGGACTTCGGCGAGCGCGTCGACGTAGCCGCGCAGGAAGTCGTAGCTCTGCGTGGTATCGCCCGCACGAGCGGCGGCCAGACTAACCCGTTTGACACCGCGCAGGCCGGCGGCGAGCAGTTCGTTGGCGCGGTTCTGGATCCACGTGGTGATGTCCGTGCCCGCCGGTCCGCCGTCCGGCGGGTTGTACTTGAACCCGCCGTCTGGGGGCGGGTTGTGCGACGGGGTGACGACCACGCCGTCCGCCTCGGCACCGCCCGCGGCGTTGTGCGCGAGGATCGCCCGCGACAGCGCCGGGGTCGGTGTGTAACCCTCCCGTGCGTCGACGAGAACGGATACCTCGTTGGCGGCGAACACCTCCAGCGCCGAGGCCGTCGCCGGTTCGCTCAGCGCGTGCGTGTCGCCGCCGAGAAAGAGCGGGCCGTCGATGCCCTGAGCGGCGCGGTGCTCGCAGATGGCCTGGCTGGTGGCCAGGATGTGGTCCTCGTTGAACGAGCGCCGGAACGCCGACCCGCGATGGCCGGACGTGCCGAAGCTGACCCGCTGACCGGGGTCGGCCGGGTCGGGGTGCTCGGTGTAGTAGGCGGTGACCAGCTTCGCCACGTCGACCAGGTCGGCGGGCTGCGCCGGTTGCCCGGCGCGCGAGGGATCGGCCATGGCGCGATCCTTTCACCTGCTTCTTGGGCGCTACCCAGCGGTGATGCGGCCGACGTTCCAGTACCCCTTGAGGAACGTATCGGCGTGCGCGACGCCACGGGCCTCAAGCGTCGGCCGCAGCGCGACCATGGCCCGGGACTCGCCCAAGAGGTAGGCCGCACCCCGTCCAGCGGGCAAGGCGACCGACGCGAGCACGTCGGCCAGAAGCGACGTGCTGCCGGGAGTTGCACCGTCGCGGCGAACCCAGTGCGTCGTGTCCGGAAGGTCGATTTCCTCGGCCGCATCGGCGACCTCGACGACGGTGACGGCTGTTGAGCCGGTCGGTAGTCCCGCGATCAGTTCGGCGAATGCGGGCAGACCGGACTCGTCCCCGGCGAACAGGTGCCAGTCCGCGCTCGGGTCGACGACGACCTTGCCGCGCGGTCCCACGACCTCGATGGTGTCCCCGACCTGCGCCTGCTCGAACCAAGCGGCGCCGGGGCCGTCATGGCCGTGCAGAATCCCGTCGAGGTCGATCGTGCCCGCGGCGGCGTCGGCGTGGCGGATCGTGTATCTCCGACGCAGCTCCCGCCCGTCTGCGCCGATGAAGACCAGGCCGACGTCCTGCGCGGGCCGCAGCGGCAGCGCCGTCAACGTCGGCAGGCGCATGGTGACGCGGCGCATCCGCGGCGTGAGCGCCTCCGTGGCCACCACCTGGCCGCGGTGCCGAGTCGGCTGGAGCGTCACGTCGGGCCAGCGTACTGGCGCCTACGGGCCGACTTCGGAGCACAATCGAGGTGTGGCCATCGGTGTCTTCGATCTGTTCTCGATCGGCATTGGGCCGTCCAGTTCCCACACCGTCGGCCCGATGCGTGCTGCGCACACCTTCGTGACCAGCCTGGCGAACGACGGACAGCTCGAAACGGTGGCGAGCGTCCGAGTTGAGCTGTTCGGCTCGCTGGGCGCGACGGGCCATGGGCACGGCAGCGAGCCGGCCGTCCTGCTCGGGCTGGCCGGCGAGCAGCCCGAGACCGTCGAGACGGCGACGATGAAGGAGCGTGCCACCGCGATGCGGGCCGCCGAGGAGGTGCCGCTGCTGGGCAAGCATCCCGTGCGCCTCGGCTCGGACGACCTGGTCCTGCACCGGCGGGAGAGCCTGCCCTACCACCCAAACGGGATGAAGTTCTTCGCCTTCGACGCGACCGGTGCGACGGTGCGCGAGCGCACGTACTACTCCGTGGGTGGAGGGTTCGTCGTCGACGAGGCCGCCGCGGGTGCCGACCGCATCACACTGGACGCGACCGTGCTCCCGTATCCGTTCACGACGGGTGCCGAGCTCATGGCCCGATGTTCGGAGTCGGGCATGTCCGTGTCGTCGGTCATGCTGGCTAACGAGCAGTCCTGGCGCGCCGAAGCCGAGATCCGCACAGGGTTGCTGCATATCTGGGCGGTCATGCAGGAGTGTGTGGCCAACGGTCTGGCCCACGAAGGCACCCTGCCAGGTGGGCTGAAGGTGCCCCGCCGGGCGCCGGAGATGTGCCGCAAGCTGCGCGATGACACATTCAGCACTGACCCGTTGCGGGTCATGGACTGGGTCGACCTGTTCGCGTTGGCGGTCAACGAGGAGAACGCCGCCGGAGGACGCGTCGTCACCGCGCCCACCAACGGCGCGGCCGGCATTGTTCCCGCCGTGCTGCACTACTACACGCGCTTCGTGCCCGGCGCCGACGACGAAGGCGTGGTGCGGTTCCTGCTCACCGCAGGTGCCATCGGCGTCCTCTACAAGGAGAACGCCTCGATCTCCGGCGCCGAGGTCGGCTGCCAGGGTGAGGTCGGCTCGGCTTGCTCGATGGCTGCCGCCGGGCTCTGCGAGGTGCTGGGTGGCACGCCCGAGCAGGTGGAGAACGCTGCCGAGATCGGGATGGAGCACAACCTGGGGCTCACCTGCGACCCAGTGGGAGGTCTGGTTCAGGTGCCGTGCATCGAGCGCAACGCGATGGCCTCGGTCAAGGCCATCAACGCCGCTCGTATCGCGCTGGCCGGCACCGGCGAGCACATCGTCAGCCTCGACAAGGTCATCAAGACCATGCGCGAGACCGGTGCGGACATGAAGGTGAAGTACAAGGAGACGGCCCGCGGAGGGCTGGCGGTCAACGTCATCGAGTGCTGAATGCAAAGATCGGCGCCCGCAGGATCACCCCACGGGCGCGGATCGATATGCGGACTGGCGTCAGGCCGCGGCCGCGGTGGCCAGGGCCTCCTGATCGGTCGGCAGGTCCTCCTTCTTCACGTTGATCAACACAATGGTCACGATGATCGACGCGATGCCGAAGCAGGCAGCGGCGAGGAACCCCATCGCCGAGGCGTGGGCCTGAATGTTCGCGGCGGCATCGTGGAACGGGCCGGAGAACCAGGCGGATACGGTCCCGCGCTGGCTCGGTGGCAGCTGACCGATGAAGGTCTTGATATCGCCCGCCTGCGGACCGCCGGAACCCTTGCTCTGGATGAATCCGCCGACCTCGCGCTGGAGGTCCTGCGGCAGCGAACCCAGCGCGTTCTGGAAGTCCGAGGCGTGTGACTTGGCGTAGTTGCGTCCGGCGGTGGCCGCGACGGTGGCCAGGACCGACAGGCCGATCGAGCCACCCACCTGTTGACCGACGTTCAGCATTGCAGACGCGACTCCGGCGTCGGTGGGACGTACTCCGGCAACGGCCACGGTGGTCAGCGGCACGAAGATGCAGCCCATGCCGGTGGCCATGACGATCATGCCGGGGAAGAACAGGCCCCAGTAGCTGGACGACGCGTCCACCGTGGAGTACCAGAACATCGCCGAGGTGAGCAGGATCGTGCCCGCCAGGATCATCGGCTTCGGACCGAACTTGGGCATGAGCTTGGTCATGACCGCGGACGTGATCGCGATGACGAACGTCACCGGTAGGAACGAGAACCCGGCCTTCAGCGCGCTGAAACCCATGACCTGCTGCACGAAGAACGTCACGAAGTAGAACATGCCGAAGAGGCCGGCGCCGACGATCAACATGATCAGGTAGGAACCACCGCGGTTGCGGTCCAGGACGACCCGCAGCGGAACCATCGGGTCCTCGACCCTGGTTTCAACGTAGAAGAACACCGCCAGCAGCAGCACTCCACCGCCCAGCGTGACGATGGTGGTCGGGTTGGCCCATCCGTCGCTGGCTGCGTGTATGAAGCCGTACACGACGCCCACCATGCCGAGGATCGACAGCACGCCGCCGAGGTAGTCGAAGCGGCCTTCGTGTCGCTCGGTCTCGTGCAGGTACAGGAAGGCGCCGATCATAAGGAAAATCCCGATCGGCACATTGACGAACAGCACCCACCGCCACGACAGGTACTCGGTCAGGATGCCGCCGAGCAGTAGGCCCAGTGCGGCACCGGCGCCCGATACCGCGGCGTAGACGGCGAAGGCACGGGTGCGTTCTCGGCCTGCGGCGAATGCGTTTGTGATCAACGAAAGCGCCGTCGGTGAGGCGATCGCGCCGCCGGCGCCTTGCACGACCCGGCCGAAAAGCAGGAACGCATAAGAGGTCGCGACGCCGCCGAGGAAGCTGCCCAGCGTGAAGAGGCCCAGGCCGATGATGAACATTCGGCGGCGGCCCAGGATGTCCCCGGAGCGCCCACCTAGCAACAGCAGGCCACCGAAGGTCAGCGTGTAGGCGTTGAGCGCCCAGGTCATGGACGTCTGGTTCTTGTCGAAGTACTCGCCCATGGTTGGCAGGGCAATGTTCACGATGGTGGCGTCGAGTATGACCATCAACTGAGCGCCGGCGATGAGCAGCAGCACCAAGGTGGGGTGGGCGGCGCGCCGGGCTCCGTTGGTTGTCGTTGTGCTGGAGGCGGTCACCTAGAAACTCCTCTGACCCTCTTCTTGAATCCTCATATAGAGAACGATCTCGTTCACTAGACCGCACACTAGCGTTAGACTGCTAGGGCACGCAATCGTTCACTATTCTCTAGTACGCCAAGAGGTATACCAACCGGGTATGACAACGGCGTGAACACCGGCGGCCCTGTGGACAACCGCCAACCGGGCACTGTCCGGGCAGCCCGATCGACGAGGGAGGCGCCCATGACGGCCGCCGAGGCCAAGGCCGACACCCCGTCGCGCCGTCGGCGCGGCGAGGCGCTCGAGGACGCCATCTGCGCGGCCGCCCTTGACGAGCTGCGCGGGTCCGGGTACTCGGGCTTCACCTTCGATGCGGTGGCGGCCCGGGCCCATACCGGCAAGGCCAGCATCTACCGCCGGTGGTCCGACAAGCGGCAACTCGTCATGGACGCGATCTGCCGGACCATGCCTCGCCCTCAGGGCACGACACTGGCCGACGAGCTGCCCGACTCGGTGAACACCCGCGACGCCCTCTTGCTCATGTTCGAGTCGATGGTCGTCGGCATGGGCAGCGTCTCCACGGACGCGCTGCGTTGCATCGTCACCGAGGCCGCGCGCAATCCCGGCCTAGCCGACATGCTCAATCAGTCGCTCGTCTGTCCGCGTCAAGGCGGGTTGATCGCCCTGCTCGAACGAGGCGTCCGGCTCGGCGACGTCCGCTCCGACGTGCCCTTCGATCTCGTCGCACAGTTGGTGCCGGGGTTCATGATCCAGCGGGTGATGCTGCGGGGTGAGCCGCTCATGGATGCCGCGCTCGCATGCCAACTCGTGGACGAAGTGCTGATGCCGGTGGTGGCGGTTCGGCCGGCGCCCGCGGAGCAGGCCGTCGGCTGACGTGACGTTGGTCGCGGGCCGCGGCGGCGGATAGAGTTCCCATCCGGCGCTGGCCAATGGCCGACGCCGAGGAGGCTTCGCCTAGTCCGGTCTATGGCGCCGCACTGCTAATGCGGTTGGGGGCTAAACCCCCTCCCGGGTTCGAATCCCGGAGCCTCCGCCCGGATTTCGCCATGCGACGGCAGTACCCAGTCGGTGGCGATCGGTCGCCAGAAAAGGCGCTGGCCCGGCGGGGACCCTGCCGCCCCGCCGAGCCAGAGTGGCTGGATCCGGCGTCCCCCGAGCACCGGCCCGGCCGCGCTGCGCCTCCCCCCGGATGAGCACAGCTGGGCCATGAGTGACGGCCGGCGGCACATGCGGTGGCCTCCGCCGCACCCTGCATAACGGCGTCTGCCACATCGCGAACCGACCGGGACTCGACCTGTGAAGGCTTGGCCCGTGGCTTCGTACAGTCAGTTCAACGACCCTGGTGCGAGTTGGATACGGCCCGGTTCCGAATTGGATTCGGCCAGTTGAACGGCGTCGGGGCCGGCGGCCCGCCGGACGGTAGACTGCCCGGCGGCACGATCTGCGCCCGTAGCTCAACGGATAGAGCACTTGACTACGGATCAAGAGGTTAGGGGTTCGAATCCCTTCGGGCGCGCCCTGTGATCGCTGGCCTGCGTACGCCTCGGCGTTGCCGAACTGCTGTGGTTGACAGCAACGCTGACAGCAACGCGAACGGCGACCTGACGACGGCCTTGTGAACGTCAGGTTCGGTGGCCCGGAGGCCGTCCAAGGCGCGGTGTGGCGGGCGATCAACTCCCCGGCCCTGGTGGGTCACCTGTGTCCGTGGTGCCAGGAGGCGGTCCAGGCCGAGGGCGCGCTGGGCGCGTCGAGCATCGGGCGGGCCGCCGTCGCCCACCTGCAGCGGTCCTCGAAGCCGAAGGCGCTGCGGCTGCGGCGGCTGCTGGACGACGGTGCCTCGCTATCCGCCTGGGGCAGCCAGCCGCCTCCCCGGGTGCCGAACGCCGAGCCCTTCGGGCACCTCCGGCTGGACCGGCTCTGAGCCCCGCCCGGGGTCGGGTTCTTCGCGTGCTGCGCTCCCGGCCTCGAGCGGTCAACCGAAACGCACTCTTCTGCCGATGAGCGGTCGATCCGCCCGCTAGGGCACCCTCTGCTCTGGGGCGTGATCAGGCGTCGTCGGGACGCGACTTTCGGTTGTCTGCCTGACGGAGCATCGCGTCGATCTTGGGGTCGAATCCAAGTTCCCAGATTTCCTGGTCGCAGCGGCACGCGGCAGCCCACTTGGCAGCCCATTTGTGCGCTTCCTCGCGTGAGGGCACCTCGATCACCGTGAGTCCGCCGACGGTCACCGGTGGGCCGTCGGTGACCGTCCCGTCGGCGGCCACGATGCTTGCCCTCTGGTCTTCCAATCCACTGCCGCACACCCACACGCCGGCGTCGATGGCCTCCTGGCTGACCGCGTGCGTGGCCTTGTCAACGTCCGGCCTGTCCTCGTCGGGGATGTGGTCCATCGCGTGGGCATCCAGAACCAGCACGGACTGCGGCATCGCATGACTCCTTCCCGGACCGCTTCGGTCCGGCGGTTCACTGTCCACGAAGGGTAAGCCCGCGGTTCTTCGATGCGCCGCACGCTCATGCCGCGATCCGCGCGGATTACAAGTCGTCGCGCCTGGACTCCTCAGCCATAACCCCGCGTCGATCCGCGCGGCTTCGAATTCTGCGTCCAGGCTCGGGAGTCTCGCCGGGGGGATAGGGTTGCGCGGGGTGAGGCGATTGCTGGCCATCAGCGCAGCTGTTCTCATCGTCGCGGGATGCGATTCCGACGATGACGGCAACGGAGATGGAGGATCGCGCGCGAAGCAGTCCCAGGACTGCCGGTGAGCTTTGCGAAGTGCCGCAAGCTCGTCGGGGCCATCGTGTTCCAGGTGCACAACAAGCGTTCACGGCGAACTACCTGCGCGGGGTCGATGAAATCTGCAAGTCGCCCGGGCTCAACAGCACGAATCCGGTCGATATCGAGTCCACGGCACAAGTGGCTATTCAGATCGCCGAGGGCGAGACTCCGTACCCAGGCAGTCGCGGCGCGGAGACTCCGAAAATGGGGGCTGGTGGGAGGCGACGCTCGTCGGAGATTTCGGCTTTCGTCGACTTATTCGCGAAATCGTGCGCTCGGCGTCCTTGGGTTTGGCCGCCTGGGCCCCTCCGGGGGTTGTCCCCCCATCTCCATTTACACCGGGTGCAAACGGGGGTCTGGCGACACTCGCAAACGGCTCTAGCAAGCGGAGAGGGTGGGATTCGAACCCACGAGGCAGCTTTCACCGCCCACGCGATTTCCAGTCGCGCACCTTAAGCCACTCGGTCACCTCTCCGGGGCCGGGCAAGGGTAGTAGCTGGCCACGGGCGATTCGTATGATCAGGGCGATGGCCGCGAACGGCACCTGGAACGTCTACCTGGCGGGCGAGATCCACTCCGACTGGCGCGAGCGGATCGCCGCGGGAATCCGCGAGGCGGGCCTGCCGGTCGAGCTCCTCGCCCCGGTCACGGACCACGCCGCCTCCGACGACGTCGGGGTCGAGATCCTCGGCGCCGAGGACGACAAGTTCTGGCACGACCACAAGGGCGCGGGCGTGAACGCCGTCCGCACGCAGACCCTCCTGCGGCGCGCCGACGTCGTCGTCGTCCGCTTCGGCGAGCAGTACAAGCAGTGGAACGCGGCGTTCGACGCCGGCTTCGCCGCGGCGCTCGGCAAGCCGCTGATCACGCTCCACCCGCCCGAGCACGACCACGCGCTGAAGGAGATCGACCGCGCGGCGATGGCCACGGCCCAGACGCCCGAGCAGGTGGTCGAGATCCTCCGCTACGCGATCGCCAAGGACTAGAGCGGGCGCACCGCGCGGGCGCGCCCGCGCCGCAGATCTTGCGGCCGGGCACCTCGTCGGCCTCGTGCCAGACGAAGTCGGGGACCATGAGCTCGCGCAACTGTTCGGAATCGCGACGGTTGAACGCCTCGTCGCCGGACTTCAGCAGCTCCTCGTGAGGCGCCGCGTCGTTACCCCCCGCTCGGACACCCGTCCAGTACGGCGTGAT
>DATAEG010000062.1:0-3940 GCA_036258135.1 Jatrophihabitantaceae bacterium
CGGCTGCGTCTGCACGGCGGGGCCGCCGTCGCGACCGGACGACGCGGCGCCGGCTCCCTTTACGACTACCACCTGGCCACCTACGACACCGGCGACACGTTCGACCAGAGCCTGGCCAAAGGATTCGTGCAATTGTGGGGGCTGCCGAGCCGGATGGCGGCTCGGCGCGACCAAAAGGCAGGCAGTTGACCCGACTCTGGGGAGGCAGGTTTACCGCGGGGCCCTCTGACGCGCTCGCCCGGCTGTCGGCATCCGTGCATTTCGACTGGCGTCTCGCGCCTTACGACCTGCGCGCGTCCGCGGCGCACGCCCGCGTTCTGCACCGTGCCGGGCTGCTGACCGACACGGAGTTCGACGCCATGTCGGGTGCGTTGGACGACCTTGGCAAGGCCGTGGCCACCGGGGAGTTCCAGCCCGCCGCCGAGGACGAGGACGTGCACACCGCCCTGGAACGCGGCCTGCTGGCGCGGCTCGGTCCGCTGGGCGGCAAACTGCGCGCCGGACGCAGCCGCAACGACCAGGTGGCCACCGATCTGCGGCTGTACTTGCGCGAGCACGCCCGCACGTTGGCGCTGGCCGTCGCCGATCTCCAGAACGCGCTGATCGGCCAGGCCGCCGACCACCTCGACGTGGCCATGCCCGGCATGACCCACCTGCAGCACGCCCAGCCGGTCCTGCTGGCCCACCACCTGTCGGCACATGCGCAGGCCTTCGACCGCGACCTCAGCCGACTGCGTGATTGGGATGCCCGCGCCGCCGTGTCACCGCTGGGCGCCGGCGCGTTGGCCGGATCGTCCCTGACGCTGGACCCGGTCGCGGTGGCCGCCGAGCTCGGCTTCGATCGTCCGGCGGCCAACTCGATCGACGCGGTCAGCGATCGGGACTTCGCTGCCGAGTTCCTGTTCACCGCGGCCCTGCTCGGCGTGCACCTCTCGCGACTCGGCGAGGAGATCATCCTGTGGGCCACGCCGGAGTTCGGCTGGGTGCTCCTGGACGATGCCTGGGCCACCGGGTCGTCGATCATGCCGCAGAAGAAGAACCCGGACATCGCCGAGCTGGCCCGGGGCAAGTCGGGCCGGTTGATCGGCAACCTCACCGGCCTGCTGGCCACATTGAAGGGCCTGCCGCTCGCCTACGACCGGGACCTCCAGGAGGACAAGGAACCGGTCTTCGACAGCCTCGACCAGCTGCTCGTGCTGCTGCCGGCGGTGACCGGTCTGGTGGCCACGCTGCGCTTCGACCGCACCCGGCTCGAGACCGCGGCGTCCGCCGGGTTCTCCCTGGCCACAGACCTGTCGGAGTGGTTAGTGCGCGCCGGCGTCCCGTTTCGCGAGGCGCACGGCATCGCCGGCCGCGCCGTCGCCTACTGCGAACGGCACGGCCTCGAGCTGCCGGACCTGACCGACGCCCAGCTGTCCGAGATCGACGTCCGCCTGAAACCTGGCGTCCGCGACGTGCTCACCGTCGACGGCGCGTTGCTGGCGCGCACCGCGGTCGGGGGCACCGCGCCAGCGCGCGTCCGGGAGCAGCTGGTCGACCTGACCGAAGCGGTGCGCGAGCACATCGCGTGGGCCGAGCGGCGGTGAGCGACCGGGCCCGGCTCAGCGGACCGGCTCGTGAGGTGGCCCCGTTGTTGCTGGGCGCCCGCCTGGAGCGCGGACCGGTGGCCGTCGAGCTGACCGAGGTCGAGGCCTACGAGGGTGAGGCGGACCCGGCCTCACACGCCTTCCGTGGCAGGACGGCACGCAACGCCGTGATGTTCGGACCCGCCGGGCACCTGTACGTCTACTTCGTCTACGGCATGCACTGGTGCGCGAACATCACTTGCGGTCCGGACGGACAGGCCGCTGCGGTGCTGCTGCGGGCCGGACGGGTGGTCGCGGGCGAGGACGAGGCCCGGGCCCGGCGCCCGCACGCCCGCAGCTGGGCCGAGCTGGCCCGCGGCCCGGCCCGGCTTGCGGACTGCCTCGGCCTGACCGGCGCGGACACCGGCCTGGATCTGCTGGGGCAGGCGGCGTCCGTGCGTCTCCGGCTCGGCCCAGCTGCCGGGGACGTCGACGTCGGTCCCCGGGTCGGCGTGGCCGCCGCGCACGACGAGCCGCTGCGCTTCTGGCTGGCCGGCGAACCGACAGTGTCGTCGTACCGGCGAGGCGGCCGGAAGGCGGTCGCGGCCAGGCGGCACACTTGACGTCCGTGAGCTTCCCGAGCCAGGTGCCCGCGCACCTGCGCGACACGTACGAGATCCTCGCCGCCGGCGCGGCCGCGATCCTGCCCGTCGACGGTTTGGCCGAGCGGATGGCCACCGCGGACCACGAGCAGCGGCCGCTGCGGGTGAAGCTCGGCATCGATCCGTCCGGCGCGCAACTCACCCTCGGCCACGCTGTCGTGCTCCGCAAACTGCGCCAGTTTCAGGACGCCGGGCACGTCGCCGTCCTCGTCGTGGGCGGCTTCACCGGGCAGGTCGGCGATCCGTCCGGGCGCAGCGACACCCGCGTGGCCCAGTCCGCCGAGCAGGTGATGGCGAACTCGCGCGGGTACTTCGACCAGCTGATGCGGATCCTGGACGCGGACCGGTGCGAGGTGGTCGACAACGCTGACTGGCTGGCGCCCATGGCGCTCTCGGGAGTGCTCGACTTTGCCCGGCAGATGACCGTCGCGCAGTTGCTGGAGCGCGACGACTTCGCGCGCCGGTTCCGCAGCAACGTCCCGATCTCGCTCTCGGAGCTGTTGTACCCGATGCTCCAGGGCATCGACTCGGTCGAGGTCCGCGCCGACATCGAACTGGGCGGCACCGACCAGACGTTCAACAACCTGGTCGGGCGGGAACTGCAGCGCTCGCGCGGCCAGGCGCCGCAGGCGGTGTTGACGGTGCCCCTGCTCGTCGGCACCGACGGCGTGGAGAAGATGGGCAAGTCGCTGAACAACTTCATCGCCATCAACGACCCGCCCGGCGAGCAGTTCGGCAAGCTGATGAGCATCCCGGACTCGGCCGTCGTTCAGTACGCCACCTTGTGCACCGACCTGCACCCGAGGGAGGTGGCCGACATCGCCGCGGCCGTCCAGGCCGGTGGGGCGCGGGCCGGGGAGGCCAAGCGTCGAATGGCGCGCGCCGTTGTGATGCTGTACCACGGCGAGGCCGCCGGGAAGCAGGCCGAGGCGGCGTTCGACGCCACGTTCCGCGACCACGCGGTGCCGCAGGACGCCCCCGAGCACCGTCTCGAGGGCACCGCCGACCCGGTACACCTGCCCACGGTGCTGGTCTCGGCGGGGCTGGCCGCATCTACCAGCGCCGCGCGCCGTCTCGTCGACTCCGGCGGCGTCCGTCTGGACGGCGCGCGGGTCGCCGGCTACGACCTGCCCCGCGCCGAGGTGGTGGGCCGGGTTCTGGCCGTCGGGAAGAGGCAGGCCGTCCGCGTTGTTGAAACCGGATGAAGACAGTGGCCGACCGACCGGTCGCGCTGCTACCCTTGGATTCCAGCCGCACCGCGAGCCGAAGTACGAACTCGCGGTTTGACGGCAACTGTCCCTACGAGTAATGTTCTGTGGGTTGCCCCGCAGCCGGTCGAAAGACCGGTGGTCGGTGCGCGTCCGCTCCTTGAGAACTCAACAGCGTGCCGAAAGTTAGTGCCATAAGTAACAACCCCCGAGTCGGCGCCGGTCCGTAAGGGCCGATATTGTCGACGGGGATTCCTTTGGTACATCGAGTAACGAACGATAGTTCAGCTCGTATGACCAGTGATCGATGTCGCGTGAGCGACGCTTTCTGTGTCGACATCCCACCAGTTCGCTGGTGGTTGTGCATATACATTCACGGAGAGTTTGATCCTGGCTCAGGACGAACGCTGGCGGCGTGCTTTACACATGCAAGTCGAGCGAGGCCCTCTCCTTCGGGAGAGGTGCCCTAGCGGCGAACGGGTGAGTAACACGTGGGCAACCTGCC
>DATAEG010000063.1:0-1735 GCA_036258135.1 Jatrophihabitantaceae bacterium
GTTCGATGAGCGGCGGCGGCCGGTACCTCGGCTTGGCGTTGATGATGGTGGGATCCATGGGTCCCTCCCTTCTCGACGGGCATCGGCGCGGTAACCCGTCGTTCACTCCGCCGAAACGAGCGCATTGCCGGAACCTCGCCACCGGTACTTCCCACGGGACCCTACAATCGGTGCGGAGGTATGACCTGAACCTGTGGATCGGCGGTCCGTTCGAGGGCGCGACGTACCTTCCTCGTTGAACGGAAACGAGCTCTGCCGGTGCTGGAACGCCGGTGAGGAAGGAACGCCGATGTTGAGAGTAGTGACCGACGACGAGGCCAGCGCGGAGATGCGCGGCGCGCTCGATGAGATCGTCCTCGACGGCGCCCGGCGCATGCTGGCCGCCGCGCTCGAGGCCGAAGCAGACGATTACATCGCCCGCCTGGGGGGCGAGCTCGACGAGCGGGGCCGGCGGACGGTGGTCCGCAACGGCCACGCCGAACCGCGCACGATCACCACCGCGGCAGGCCGGATCGAGGTGACCGCACCGCGCATCAACGACAAGCGCATCGACGACGAGACCGGCGACCGGTGCCGGTTCCGCAGCTCGATTCTGCCGCCCTGGGTCCGCAAGAGCCCGAAGGTGGCCGAGGTTCTGCCGCTGATGTACCTGCACGGGATGAGCTCGGGTGACTTCGCGCCGGCCCTCGCCGGGTTCTTCGGTTCCGGGGCCGGGCTGTCGGCGTCGGTGATCACTCGTCTGACGACCCAGTGGCAGGCCGAGCAACGGGCGTTCGCCGAGCGGGACCTGCGCGACCGGGACTTCGTGTACGTGTGGGCCGACGGGGTGCACTTCAACGTCCGCCTCGAAGAGGACCGGCTCTGTTGCCTGGTGATCGTCGGTGTCCGAGTCGACGGCACCAAGGAGCTGGTCGCCATCGCCGACGGGTACCGGGAGTCGACCGAGTCCTGGGCCGACGTGCTGCGCGACCTCAAGCGACGCGGGATGCGGGCCCCGGTCCTCGCCGTCGGTGACGGGGCGCTGGGGTTCTGGGGGGCGCTGCGCGAGGTGTTCCCCGCCACCAAGGCGCAGCGGTGCTGGGTGCACAAGGTCGCCAACGTCCTCTCGGCGCTGCCCAAGTCCGCCCAGCCCGGCGCCCGGCGGGCGCTGGCGGAGATCCGTGACGCCCAGGACCGTGAGCACGCCCTGCGCGCTGCGGACGCGTTCGCTCACGAGTATGGGGCGAAGTGGCCCAAGGCGGTCGCCAAGATTGTCGATGACCTCGAGGTGCTGCTCGCCTTCTTCGACTTCCCGGCCGAGCACTGGCTGCACCTCAAAACCACCAACCCGATCGAGTCGACGTTCGCGACCGTCCGGTTGCGGACCAAGGTCACCAAGGGCCCCGGCAGCCGCGCCGCCGGACTGGCGATGGCGTTCAAGCTGATCGAGGCCGCCGAGAGCCGCTGGCGAGCCGTGAACGGACCCCACCTCGTCGCCCTCGTCCGGGCGGGCGCACGCTTCGAGAAGGGGGTGATCGTCGAGCGCGAACAGCAGGATCAGGAAGCCGCCGCGTGATCAACGGAGAAACCCGATCCACAGGTCTTGACGATTCCTCCGCCGAATCGCCTGTGGAGTCCCGTCCGCCAAGTCGGATCAGGCGGTGGTTGGTTCGCAGACGAGCATCGTGACGCCGGTGCTGGCGGTCTCGGCCCGCTTGAGGGCCAGGGTCGACTTGTCGTTGTCGTCTCGGAAGAA
>DATAEG010000064.1:0-11931 GCA_036258135.1 Jatrophihabitantaceae bacterium
GCCTGCGGCCCGGTCATGCGGTGCCGCCGGTCAGCCTGGCCAGCTCGGCCTCAGCCGCTTGCGCGTCGGCCAAGTGCTCGCGGGCCCGCCTACGGGACTGGCTGGACTTCAGCGCCATTCGCAGCATGTGCTGACGGATGCGGTAGTCGATGTGGCGTTCTAGCTCGTCAGCGGGAAGCTCGCCGAGTTCAGAGATGATCTCGTCGGCCAGCTTGGCGCGGCGGGCGTCGCGCATGGTCTGCGTGGCCTCGGTGCGGTCCTTGACGGCGTCCCAGCGGGCGGCGGCCGCGATCTGGGCGACCAGCACTCGTTCCTGGGGTGTTCGTGCGGGCATGGTGGGTCCTTGGCCCCGCGGTGCCTACACGCAGGGGACTATTGGCGGACCTACCACCGGGCGAGCGATGTGCTGTTGGTCGTTAGGTTAGCCGATGTGGGGCGTCTGGTGCTGGCCGCCATGCTGCCGTGGCCGGCAGTACGAGTTCCCGTTTGCCGGCGTTGAGCGCGGCGGTGACCTCGGCGATGCTCACCTGGTATGCCCCGCATCGGCGGCACGATCCCATGGTGCGGGTCGGAGGACTGTGGTCGTGCAGGTAGACCTTCTTTTCGTTGAGAGGGAACATATCCAGCTCGTCGTTATCGGCCAGCCGAAACGAGTCGAGCATGAACGTGCCGGCCGGCGTGGGCTGCACGCGGCGCAGCCACGCGATGTATCGGCCGCCTTCGTCGACTTGGACTCGCGCCAGCATGTGATGCCGTGGGCATCGGATGATCACAGTTTGTCGCCGAGGCCGAGTCGGCGGTGCGCCTCACGAGCCCGCTCGTCGGCCTTGGACGCGCCATAGCGGCGCAGCATTTGCGGCGAACGCCAGCCCATGATCCGCATCAAGTCGGTTTCGCCTCCGCCTTCGGCGAGCCAGCGGTGCGCGGCAGTGTGCCGGAATTGGTGGGCGTGCAGGTTGGGGATGCCGAGCGCGAGGCCGCGGCGGCGGAGCATGATCCGTATCCCGTTGCCTTCGAGCCCGCCGCGGCTGGCGTTGTTGCCAAGCCACAGGTTCGGCAGCGAGCCGCGGTTCGACTTGGCCCGCACTCGCAGGTAGCGGCCCAGCGCGAGCGCGGTGGCCTCACCGAACGGCAACGCCCGAGCCCGCCTGCCCTTGCCGACCACGTGGGCGACGCCTGCATCGAAGTCGATGTCGTCGACCATGAGCCCGGCGATCTCGCCTAACCTGCCGCCGCTGTCGATGAGCATCCGGATGATTGCGGTGTCCCGGCGGTTGACGAGGTCGTTGCCCTTGCACGAGTCCAGCAAAGCCCGCATCTGGTCGACCTCGAGCACGTCCACGGGCTGCTCCGGGACAATCGGCGCGACCACGCCGGCCATCGGGTCGCGCTCGATCTCGTCCTCGCGGACCATCCACTTCCAGAACTGTTGCAAGGCGCGGAAGTCGGCGCTGACGGTGGCCGGTTTCACTTGGGCGAGCCGAGCCGTGACGAAGCTTTCGATGTCGCGGCGGGTTACGTCGGCTGGTGCTTTCGTCAGGTGGTCGGCCAGTGCGCGTACGGCGCTGCCGTAGATGCGCTGAGTGGATTTGGCGAGGTTGCGGTACCTCATCCAGGCGCCGAAGTCGCGCTCAAGGGCCTGCCAAGCGTCATCCACGGACCGAAACTTACCGTGTCGTCGAGCTATGTGCTAACGTCGCGTCCGTCGAGCGAGTGCACGTAGCCCAGTAATTCCGGGACTTGTGGCCAGGGACAGGATCGAACTGTCGACCTTCCGCTTTTCAGGCGGACGCTCGTACCAACTGAGCTACCTGGCCGGTGCTCGCGGAGTCTACCGGCTCCGCCGACCGCGCCAGCCGAGCCGGCGCGCCGACCCTACAGCCGGTCGCGGAGCCAACGCAGCTGTTCCCGTTGCTGGAACGCCGCGCCGCCCTCGTGGTCTTGAACTCGTAGAGGCGCAGGTCGGTCGGACCGCCGTACAGGCGGTAGGCGGCCATGCACGTCGATGGCGGGCAGATTTGGTCCATCAGAGCGATCGAGAACAGCGCCGGCGCGGTGGCGCGCTTGGCCAGATTAGCGACATCGAAGTACCCGAGGGTGGCGAACACCTTCTCGACGTCGTCGCGGTGCGAGGCCATGTACTGACCGATCTCCAGGTACGGCCCGGCGGTGGCGATGTCGGTTGCGCGACGGAAGTGGCAGAGGAACGGCACGTCCGCCATGACTGCGGACACCCCGGGCGCGAGCGCGCCTGCCGCGATGCTCAGGCCACCGCCTTGACTACCGCCGACCACGGCAAGTCGCGTTCCGTCTACCCGAGAATGGCTGCGGACGGCGGCGACGGCACGCACAGTATCGACGTAGACCCGGCGGTAGTAATAGGTCGCCGGGTCGAGGATGCCCTTGGTCATCAGGCCGGGTGCGGACGGCGGGCTGCTGACCGGGTCTGGCGTCGCGCCGACCATCCACCCCCAGCCCTGCCCGCGGGTGTCCACGACCAGATGGGCGTAACCGGCGAGGGCCCAGAGGTTGTTCTCGTGCGGCAGCCCCCGCCCGCCGCTGTAGCCCTGGAACTGCACGACAGCGGGCAGCGGCGGCTCAGCGCCGGCGGGCAGGTGCAGCCATCCGTTGAGCTGATCCCCGCCGTGACCGGAGAACCTGACGTCGAACGTCTCGACCTGCCGGAGACCGTTGTCGACGGGCTGGAAACGGGCGTCCAGCCCGACCTCGTCAGCCGCGCCGAGGGTGCTTCGCCAAGACTGGTCCAGGTCGTCTGGTTCGGCGACGTCCGGACGGTAGGCGAACAACTCCGCGCGGTTCAGATCGGTGAGCGGCACAGCCGAATCCTGCTCCTGCATGCCCGCCAACTGGTCGGGTGGTCCCGCACATTGGCTACGGCGGCTACGCTTCGCCCGGCGCCCTGCGCGCCCCAACCTGACGAGCAAAGAAGGACGGCGTGCGCTTCCGACTCACCCCCCGCGACCACACGTTCTACGACATGTTCACGGAGGCCGGCCGCAACGTCGCCGGCGCCGCGACCACACTTGGCGGACTGGTCGACCCGGCCATGGACCCCACCGCTGTGGCGTCGGCCATGCGTGAACACGAACACGTGGGGGACACCGTCACGCACCGCATCATGCGCCAGCTGAACACCAGCTTCATCACGCCGTTCGACCGCGAGGACATCTACCGTTTGGCGGCCGCGCTCGACGATGTCGTCGACGCTATGGAGGCGGCCGCGGACTTCGTCGTCCTCGCCGACGTCGGCGCACTGCCCAAGCTCATGGCTGAGCAGATCTCGCTACTGCAGCGGGCGTCGACGGAGACCGCGGACGCCATGTCTCGCTTGGCCACGTTGAAGAACCTCGAGCCGTACTGGATCGAGGTGAACCGGCTGGAGAACGAGGCAGACCGGGTGTACCGCAAGCTGCTGTCGAAGCTCTTCTCCGGTGACTACGACGCGCTGAAGACGATGAAGCTGCGCGAGGTGGCCGACGAACTGGAAGCGGCTGCGGACGCGCTCGAGCATGTGGCCCACGCCGTCGAGTCGATCGCCGTCAAGGAGTCCTGACCGGTGAGCGAAACCGCCCTTGTGGTGGCGATCGTCATCATTGCCCTGAGTTTCGACTACACCAACGGCTTTCACGACTCGGCCAACGCCATCGCCACGTCGGTCTCCACGCGGGCGCTGACCCCGCGAATCGCTGTGGGCATGGCTGCCGTGGCCAATGTCATCGGCGCCCTCGTCTCGACCAAGGTCGCTCGAACGGTCGGTGGCGGCATCATCGATCCGCCGAGCGGGCGCGAGGGTCTGATCATTGTGCTGTCTGCGTTGCTCGGCGCCATCGTGTGGAACCTGAGCACGTGGTACCTCGGCCTGCCGTCGTCGTCCTCGCAGGGGCTGATCGGCGGCCTGGTGGGTGCCGCGCTGATCGGCTCGAACGGGGTGCAATGGAGTGGCCTAGTGCACAAGGTCATCATCCCGGGGGTGCTTTCGCCGTTGGTCGGCTTCGGGGTGGGCTACCTGTTCATGCTGTCGCTCTTGTGGCTCTTCAAGCGAGCCAACGCCACGAAGACCCAGCGGGGCTTCCGGCAGGGTCAGATCCTCTCGGCGGGCACGATGGCGTTCGGGCACGGCACCCAGGACGCTCAGAAGACGATGGGCGTCATCGCGCTGACTCTGACCGTGTCCGGCCATCTGGCCCCGGATGCACCCATCCCGTTCTGGGTCATCTTCTCCGCCGCGGCGGCCATTTCCGCGGGCACGTACTCGGGCGGCTGGCGCATCATGCGCACGCTCGGCCGGCGGATCTTCTCGCTCAGCCCGGTCAGCGGATTCGCGTCGCAGTCGGTGGCCAGCGGGGTGCTCTGGAGCACCGCCTATCTCGGGCTGCCGATATCGACGACGCATGTCATTTCCAGCTCGGTCATGGGCGTGGGTGCCACCCGTCGACTGTCCGCGGTGCGGTGGGGGGTGGCCGGCAACATCGTCACGGCCTGGTTTCTGACCATTCCCGCCGCGGGCGCCATGGCCGCGTTGTTCTGGCTGGTGCTGCACCCACTCGGCTGAGTCGGGATGCGGTCGCGGCGGTGACGTATCAAGATCAGCCGCAAGTGCTCATGGAGATGGCGCAGTAGGACCTCGCCCACATCCGACTGACACCAATACGCAGCTCGCGACCCCGACCGGACTTGAACCGGCGACCTTCGCCGTGACAGGGCGACGCTCTAACCAGCTGAGCTACGGGGCCAGGTGGTGCTGTGTGCCCCCAACGGGATTCGAACCCGTGCTACCGCCTTGAAAGGGCGGCGTCCTGGGCCTCTAGACGATGGGGGCGCAACGACCGACCATGCTACCGAGTGCCTGGACGCCGACCCGCCGAGGCGACGAGCCCGTCGGAGACGCGGACCAGCATAACGGGCGCCGGGGGACCTCAGCTAACTAGAGCACCCCGGGACGCAACCGCACCGATCCGACCCGGGCCCCACCGCCCAACACCGGCTCCTCGGCCAGGTCGTCGAGGATCTGCGCGTCCACACCGAGGCGACGCAGCGCGCCGACCAGGACGCGGTCGGCGGCACGAGAGGCCCCGTCGTCGACCTTGAGCGCCAGGGCACCGCCATCCATGAGCGCGGCGGCGAAGACGCCCTCGGCGCCGTTCTTCACGATGACGCCGGGCACACCCGCCATGACTCGGGAGCTGACCTGCGTCGTGCCGCCGACTAGAGCGGGGTACGCGCGCATGGCCGCGGCGACGGCGGCGTCGGCGCCATTTCCGGTAGCCAGCCGTGAGAACGATCGCGCCAACGCGGTGAGACTGATCGCGAACACTGGAGCGCCGCAGCCGTCTACGCCGATGGCCGCGACCGGCTCGTCGGCGACCGCCGCGATCGTCTCGGCGATGCGCTGCTGGAGCGGATGGGTCGGTGGCAGGTAACCCGACAGAGGCCAGTCGTTGACCACGCAGGTGCGCAGCATCGCGGCGTGCTTGCCGCTGCAGTTCATGTAGATGCGGCGTGGCCCATCGCCGGCGGCGAGCACGGCCTGCCGCGCGCCTTCGCCGGTAGGCAGGTCTGGCGGGCACTCGAGATCGGACTCGTCCAGCCCGCCGGTGGCGAGCATGGCCTGGACGCCGGCGATGTGCATCGGCTCGCCGTCGTGCGACGAGCTGGCCAGGGCGACCTCCTCGGGTGCCAAGAACAGGCCGGAGCGGAGCATGGCCACCGCCTGCACCGGCTTGAGCGACGAACGCGGGAACATCGGTGCCCGCACCTCGCCGATGGCGAGGCGCACAGCACCGTTCGGATCGAGGACGACGAGGTGGCCGCGATGCACGCCTTCGACGACGCCGCTGCGCTCGATCTCGACGAGCACCTCGCCGCTTGGGTATGCGGTCACGCGGGCAGCATTCCGTGAATCACATCGTCCGGATCGACGGCGGTGATCCAGCCGCCCGCGCGCCCGTGCGCCGACAGTGCCTCGACGTCCGCCGGTACACGCACGGCACGCACCGCCCGCGCCTCCCAGTTCATGCGCGCCGCATGGCCGTCCTGGGCCAGCGGCAGCACGGAGCCGCCTTCGACCAGCGCGGTCCGGGTGGCGTCCAGCCGGCTGATCACCTCGTCCAGCGCGCCCACGAGTGCCTCGTTGCCGTCGCACCAGGTGGCGACCAGGTCGGGACGGGTCCGGGCCACCCGGGAACCGGTGACATAGGAACCCGCGGCCAGGGACAGGCCCAACGGCCCGCCGGCGAGCCCGGTCAGTGCCAGGGTCTCGGCGAGGACATGCGGCAGGCCGATCACCCGGGCCACCGCCTCGTCCTGCTCGGCCGCGGTGGTCGGCACGGGATGGCCGCCAACGTCGCACACCAGCCGGGCTACGCCGAGCCAATTGTCCAGATCGACAGGTGGGTCCAGCGTGAGCGACCACGGCGCCGCGTCGAACAGCGTCTCGTCGGAGGCCCGCCAACCGCTGAGCTCGGTGCCGGCCAGCGGGTGCCCGCCGATGAAGCGAGTGCCGGGCACGAACTTGGCCACCGCCTCCGCGACCGGTTGCTTCAACGTGCCGACGTCGGTGAGGACCGCGTCGCGATGCATCCAGCCGTCCAGTTCGACGAGAGCGTCGGGGACCTGCGGCAACGGCATGGCCAGCACGAGCAGGTCGGCGTCCTCAGCGGCGTCCCGCGTCGAGGTGGCGATCTCGAAGCCGTCCATGCCCGCGGCCTCCAAGGTGCCCGGGTCGGCGTCGTAGCCCCAGCAGTCGCGGCCGGTCGCGTGCACCGCGCGCAGCAGCGAGCCACCAATCAGACCGAGCCCGAGAATGCCGATCCGCTCGAAGGTCCGAGGCACAGGGGCACGATACTGGCTGGCCCGCGCACTACCGGATTGGCGGTATTCGTGTCAGGATCGCCACGAACGAGTGTCCTGCGGATGAGGTCGGCTGATGGCTAATCACAGTTCGGCCGTTGCCGCGTACCGCGAAGCTGACCAATGGCACTGCGCGCCGCTTCCGCCTGGCGTCCTCGAAGATCTCGGGTTGTTAATGGGTGCGCTGCGCTCGCAGCCGCCGGAGGGCGGTCCGTTCGTGGCCGCCAACGTCGACGACGAGTTCTTCCTCATCGCCCGCGCCCGCGGCGGCCATATCGACCTGCTGCTCTCCGACCTCACCGCCGCCGTCGAGTACCCGCTGGCCGAGCAGGTGCTGCAACGACTGGGCGAGGAACCCCCGGAAGACGATGAGCTGGACGAGATGTGGCCGCTCGGCGATCTCGATCTGTTCGACGACCTCGGCCTCGCCGAGGACGAGATGAGCGCGATCGTCGACGACCTGGACGCCTACGCCGATGAAATGCTCGACGAGATCATGGAGCGGCTCGGGCTGAGCGACGAGTACGACGCCGCCCTGTCCGCGACCGCGGCCCGGTGAGCTCCAGCCAGTTCGACGACTGGATGGGCGCGGCCTTGGACGTCGCCGCCCGCTCGTCTCCCGACGTGCCGATCGGGGCCGTCCTGGTTGGCGCCGACGGCACGGTGCTTGCATCCGCGGCGAACGCACGCGAGGCCGGCGACGATCCCACCGCGCATGCCGAGATCGTGGCGCTCCGCCGTGCCGGCCGGCAGCTGGGGTCGTGGCGGCTGACCGGCACCACGCTGGTGGTCACCCTCGAACCGTGCACGATGTGCGCGGGCGCCGCCGTCCTGGCCCGCGTCTCCCGAATCGTCTTCGGCGCCTGGGACCCGAAGGCAGGTGCGGTCGGATCGCTCTGGGACGTCGTCCGAGACCGGCGGCTCAACCACCGTCCAGAGGTCATCGGCGGGGTGCGTGAGGCCGACTGCGCCGCGCTGCTGGAGCGGTTCTTCGCGGATCGTCGCGGCTGAATGGCGGCTGCGCCTTGCTGCCGGGCGGCTATCCTGTTCGGCGGTGGCGTGTCCGAGCGGCCGAAGGAGCACGCCTCGAAAGCGTGTGAGGTGCAAGCCTCCGTGGGTTCAAATCCCACCGCCACCGCAATGCGATGTCTCGGGACTTTGTTGCAGTCGCGCTGATCATCTGAGGACTGTCGGAGGCCGGGCAAGCTGGCACGTAGGCAATGACTGGAGGAGTCACGGTGCTATCAGCGGCGAATCCGGGTGCGCACCGACCCTGCCAGCGACCGAGCGATGAGCCGTAGGTTGGTGGCCAGGCCCATTCCCGCGTAGATGACGAAGTCGTCGTAATTGTGGATGCCCTTGCCGCCCGTCGCCTGCGCTGCATCCGCTACGCGGCGTAACTGCGCGACCGTCATCTGCAGGGGCGGCTCGTCCGGCTGGTAGCGGCAACCTGGGAAGTAGTCCACGCCACGTTCGGTCGTCATTTCGATGTGGCATCCGAGCACGTGGGTGACAGGGCGCGCGGTCGCGAACTCAGCGAGCCGCTGGATGCTCTCGACGAAGGCAGGCACGTCGCGCATGTAGACGCGGCCGGGCAGCGCGCTGTCACCGGTGAACAGCAGCCCCGTCCAGCGGTCGTAGACAGCGATCGCGGCCGGCTGGTGGCCGGGAAGGCCGGTCACGTCCAGGACCCGTCCGCCCAGATCGAACGGGACCACTTCGGCCGGCCAGTCGGTGAACCCGAAGAACGACTGGATGTCCCTGACCTCGTGGCCGACCACGGTGGTGTCTGGCCGGTCGCCGAAGCTCGGGTCACCCGCAACGTGGTCACTGTGCCCGTGAGTGTGCGCCACGACCAGTGGGTACGTCGGATGCGGATGTTCAGCCAGCCATGTCTCGATCAGTGAGTCCACCGCTGTGCGCAGGGCGGCGTCCTTGACCGCGCCGGAGTCGAGCAACAGCGCGCGCTCGTCGCCGAACAGCAGAAAGGCAAACGGCGCCTCGAACGTCGTGTCCTTGCTCTGCCGCAGGATGACCGTGTGCTCGTTGTAGCGGTGCGTCTGCACCGCCGGATCGGTCGGATGCCTGCGGTCGGCCGAACCGTGGATCCACGCGACGTTCAAGTCGCCCCCAACCGGAACACCAGAGGAGAAGTCGATGGCCGCCACCGCCTCAGTAGGAACCCGCCGACGTCAAGAACTGCCTCATCGTCACGTACGTTCGCCGCGGCCAGCACCTGGTCCCGAACCTCAGCAAGCAGAGCCTGTGCACGACGCCGCAGCTCGGCATCGCCCGCAGCGCGTCCCTCGGTGAGTCCATCGTGTCTAACCTGCCCGATCACGGATGATCCGACGCAACTGTCGCACAGGGGATCAAGACCAACCGGGGTGATCGGTGGTCGGCCAACCGGCCAGGCCACGTACGACGAATCACGCACGTTGCCTCGACCCAAATGGGAGTATCGCCCGACGCGCTGACGCCCTCGCGCTACGTAGCGTCCGCCCCATGGCAATGGTTAGCCTCCCGACACTGGCTGGGCTCACGTCCACGGTGATCTTCGCGGCGAGCACGCTGCCCATGCTGCTGAAGGCCCATCGGACCCGCGACCTAGCGTCCTACAGCTTGGGTCAGATCGCACTGGCCAACGTCGGCAACGCCGTTCACTCGATCTACGTGTACAGCCTGCCGCCAGGACCGATCTGGATGCTGCATACGTTCTACCTAGCCAGCACCGCGTTGATGCTGGGCTGGTACGTGCGCTATGGCATCCGGACACCATCCCACAGCCCCGTCGCACGGATAGGGGAATCGCCCGACGCGGCGCGCACCTACGGGCTCTTGCGGTCGCCTCGATCTCAGATGTGGAGACGGTGTGCATGAATACCCAATGCATCGAGACGTTGATCATCGGGGCTGGCCAGGCGGGGCTGGCAACCGGCTACCACCTCAGGCGCCGACGTTGCGGTGTCCTGATCGTCGATGCGAAGGCGCAGATCGCCGGCTATCTGGAGCGGTACGCACTGCAATTCGACCTGCCGGTGCGAACGAGCACGCGGGTGGATCGGCTAGAGGCCCCGCCGGAAGAAGGGTATGTCGCCATCGTCGGTGAAGACGCCATCAGGTCCGACAACGTAGTGGTGGCCACCGGCACCTTCGGCCGCACAGCGAATGTGCCCGCGTTCGCTGCCGAACTCGATCCGGCAAACCTCCAGCCGCCGATCCTGGACGAGTACGGCCGGCCGGTAGAGGACCGTGGCGTCATTACCGCAGCGCCGGGTTTGTTCTTCTGCGGCTGGTCGTTCCAGTTCGCCTTCAGCTCGATGGTCTTCCCCGGCGTCAGCCGCGACGCCGACTACATCGCGCGCCAAATCGTGGCCCGGCGGTCGCCGCGACCCGGTCCGCAGCGTGACCCGGCACGCCGTACGCTCTATCCGGACGGTGCGCGATGGATGTTGTCGAAGAGCTGATCCGAGCTCGCGAGGCCTACAATCGCCGCGAGTGGATGGCGGCGTACGACGGGTTGTCCGATGTCGTACCGGACGAGCTCACGCCTGAGGACTGCGTCCAGCTCGCCACCGCGGCGTATCTCCTTGGTCGGCGCAACAGCTGCGTGCAGGCGCTTCAGCGTGCCTACCAACTCAACCTTGACGCCGGCGACGTTCTCGCCGCGGTGCGCAGCGCGTTTTGGTTGGCCTTGGTGCTCTTCACTAGCGGGGAGGAGGCGATAGGCGGGGGCTGGGTGGCACGGTCGCAAAGGCTGCTGGCTGAGGTCGACGGCGACGTCGTCGAGCGCGGGTACGTGCTGATTCACGGCATGTACCGGCACATCTTCGCCGGCGAGTTCGATGTCGCTCACCAGCTCGCCGCACAAATCACCGACTATGGGCACCGCTATCGTGACCCGGACCTGATCGCCATGGGGCTGTCCAGCCAGGGCCGGCTGCTGCTGTACGGCGGTCGTGTTCCGGATGGTCTCGCGCTGCTGGACGAGTCGATGGTCGGGGTGGCAGCCGGCGAGGTGTCCGCCATCTTCGCTGGCAACATCTACTGCTCGATGATCGAAGGCTGCCAGGAGATCGCGGACTTCGACCGCGCGGCCCGATGGACCGCGGCCCTGACCACCTGGTGCGCCGAGCAGCCCGGCCTGGTGCCGTTCACCGGCCAGTGCGCGGTGCACCGTGGCCAGATCATGCGGGCCCAAGGCGCCTTCGACGAGGCGTTGACCGAGTTCGATCTGTCGGTGCGGCGCTACATGGCGAACCAGACGCCAGGCCCAGCCGGTCTCGCCATGGCCGAGCGGGGGGACGTGCTGCGCATCCGCGGCGACCTAGCCGAGGCGCAGGCGGCCTACGACCGGTCGGTCACGTTCGGCCACGACCCGCAGCCGGGGCTGACCTTGCTGTGGCTCGCCCAGGGACGCATCGAGGCGGCGGTCGCGGCCATCCGGCGGCAGCTCAGCGAGGCGGGCGACCCGGTGCACCGCTCGCAACTGCTGCCGGCCGCTGTCGACGTGCTGTTGGCCGCCGATCAGCGAGACGAGGCTGCCTCCCTCGCCGCCGAGATGCAGACGATCGCGAGTTCGTTCGGCTGCCCTTCGGTGCAGGCCCGGGCCGACCACGCCGGCGCCATGGTCGCCCTCGAGTCCGGCGATCCGGCGGCCGCATTGCCGCTGCTTCGCCGAGCTCGCGCCGCCTGGGACAAGCTCGGCGCCAGGTATGAGTCCGCGCGAAGCGGCGTGCTGTTCGGCCGTGCCCTGCGCGCTCTGGGCGACGAGGACTCCGCCGTCACTGAGCTGACCACCGCGCGGCGCTTCCTCGCCGACCTGGGCGCTGCGCCGGCCGAGCGCGAGGCAGCGATGCTGATAGCGCCTACCTACCCCAGCGGGCTCACCGAACGCGAAGTCGAGGTTCTGCGGCTCGTCGCCTCCGGCCGGACCAACCCGGAGATCGCTAAGGTGCTCTTCATCAGCGAGAAGACGGTCTCCCGTCACCTGACGAATATTTTCACCAAGATCGACGTCAGCTCCCGAACCGCGGCAGCCGCGTTCGCGTTCGAACACCA
>DATAEG010000065.1:0-7879 GCA_036258135.1 Jatrophihabitantaceae bacterium
TGCTCGCCCTTGATGGTTCGCTTCTCGATTGCCTCTATCTTCGCCGCCCCGTGATGTGGATAAACGACGGTCTCGCCGACCTTGAACGTCATATGAGGCAACCCCTTTCGCTTTTCTCAGGATATCACGAGGCGCCGACGCTCCCGCTGGCTGGAAGCCCCTGTAGCCACCGCCACACGGGGCCCGCGAGAGGTACCCGCCTGCTCGCCGCGGGCCGACATCAGCCGCCGGGAGCGGGCCGCTATGGTGTGCGCTGTGAGCCCGGCCACGTCTGCCGCCCTCCGCTCCCGGTGGGCCCTGCTCGCGGCGCTGGCCGTGCTCGTCTTCGTTGCTGGATGCGCGGCCGGCCAGCGGGCGCCAAGCTCTTCGGAGATCTCCACCATCGACGGCGTCAACGCCAACATTGGCTCGATGCAGGTGCGCAATCTCGGTCTGGCCGCGCCGCCCACCACCTCGGGATATGCGGTCGGCGACTCGGCGCAACTCGTCTTCGCGATGGTCAACACCGCAGCCCGGGACGATCAACTGACCTCCGTGACCAGCCCGGTCGCCAGCAGCGCGACCTCGACTTCGGTCAGCGCCGTGGCGTCACCGACCACGAGCGCGGCCCGGGCCCAGCCGCGGGCGTTCGTCCCTATCTCGGTACAGCCCGGTGAGCTCGTCCCGGTGGGCTACGGATCGCCCGCCGCGACGGTGACCCTCGTCGGCCTGACCAAGCCGCTCATCTCAGGGCAGACGCTGGTCGTAACCCTCGGGTTCCGCAATGCCGGGACCAGGACCATCCGGATCACGGTGCGGCTGGGCGAGGGCGCGATCTCCACACCTACCGTGAACGTGGCGCCGCCGGAGCAATAGCCGCGCCGAGCGCCTGCCCGGTCCTGTCCGAGGTGCCCGCTAGCGTCCGGCTATGCCGTCGTCGGCCAACAGCCGCGTCAAAGCGCCCAGCCATCAATGCGCCGAGTGCGGCGCCGTCTCCGTGCGCTGGGTGGGCCGCTGCCCGGAATGCCAGGCCTGGGGGACTATGCAGGCCGAAGGCCGGCCGGTCCGTGCCGGGCTCGCCCGCGCCACGGTCCGGGCCAAGGCGACGCCCATCGAGTCGGTCGACCTGGTCAGCGCCAGGACGGTCGCCACCGGTGTGGCCGAGTTGGACCGGGTACTCGGCGGCGGCCTGGTGCCCGGCGCGGTCGTGCTCCTGGCCGGAGAGCCCGGCGTAGGCAAGTCGACGCTGCTGCTCGAAGTGGCGCACCGGTTCGCCGAGCGCGGCCAGACATCGTCGCTGGTGGTCACCGGCGAGGAGTCGGTAGCGCAGGTCCGGCTCCGCGCCGAGCGCACCGGATCGATGCATCCCCGGCTGTACCTGGCTGCCGAGAACGACCTAGCCGCCGTGCTGACGCACGTGGACGAGGTGGGCCCAGGCCTGCTCATCGTCGACTCAGTGCAGACGGTCACCTCCACGTCGCTAGAAGCCGCCGCCGGAAGTGTCACCCAAATCCGGGGAGTGGCCACGGCGCTGATTGAGGTGGCCAAGCAACGTGCCATGGCCTGCGTCCTGGTCGGACACGTCACGAAAGACGGGTCGATCGCCGGGCCGCGAGTGCTGGAGCATCTGGTCGATGTTGTCCTGCACTTCGAGGGCGATCGTCATTCGGCGTTGCGGCTGCTACGCGCGACCAAGAACCGCTACGGCCCCGCCGACGAGGTCGGCTGCTTCGAGATGCACGAGTCGGGCATCACCGGACTGGCGGACCCGTCCGGCGCGTTCTTCAGCCATCGGGCCGCTCCGGTCGCGGGCACGTGCGTCACGGTCACGGTCGAGGGGCGCCGACCGTTGCTGGCCGAGGTCCAGTCCCTGGTAGCCGGCAGCCCTAATGGCGGGTCAGGACGTCGCGCCGTCACCGACCTCGACCAGTCCCGGGTGGCGATGGTGCTCGCCATCCTCAGCCGGCACGCCCAGATGAGCCTCGCCGACCGAGACGTCTACACCGCCAGCGTCGGCGGGCTGCGCCTCACCGAGCCGGCCGCGGATCTCGCCATCGCCCTCGCGGTGCGGTCCGCCGTCTCCGGCCGGGCGATTCCGTCCACCGTGTGTGCCATCGGCGAGCTCTCCCTCTCCGGCGACGTACGCCGGGTGGCCCGGCTGGACCAGCGCTTGGCCGAGGCCGCCCGGCTGGGTTTCCACACGGCGCTGGTGCCGGCCTCGGCGCTGCCGGTCCGCGCCGACGGGTTGCGGGTCGTCGGGGTCGACGCGCTCACCGACGCGCTGGAGGCGGACGAACGGCTGGAACAGCGGCGGGGTTTCACGTCGGTGCGGTGAGCCGCCGATGAACCCGGCGGCTGAGGTCCGGGCGATAAGGAGGCGGACCCCGAGGGTCCGATCGCCTAGACTTGCGCGGGTGCGCTGCATTCGCGTACACCCGGACCTGCCCCCAAGACAGCGACGAGGATCTCCGTGGCTGCTGCTGAACGCGATGACGCGTTGCGTTCCGTCCTGGCCTCGCTTGCCCCTGGAACCGAGCTGCGGGACGGGCTGGAGCGGATTCTTCGCGGCAATACCGGCGCCCTCATCGTCTGTGGCTGGGACGAAACCGTCGAATCGATCTGCACCGGCGGCTTCCCGCTCGACGTCGAGTTCTCCGCCACCCAACTGCGCGAGCTGGCCAAGATGGACGGTGCGGTCATCCTGAGCAGTGACGGCAGCCGCATCGTCCGCGCGGCGACTCACCTCATGCCAGACGCCGCCATTCCCACCGAAGAGTCCGGCACCAGGCACCGCACCGCTCAACGCGCGGCCGTACAGACCGGACTGCCAGTCATCTCGGTGAGTCAGTCAATGCGCACCATCGGGCTCTACAACGGCGGCAGCCGGTTCGTCGTCGAGGGTTCCGCGGCGGTGCTGTCCCGGGCCAACCAAGCGCTGGATACGCTGGAGCGATACAAGGCCCGGCTCGACGAGGTGTCGAACACGCTGTTCGCTCTCGAGATCGAGGACCTCGTCACCATCCGCGATGCGGCCGGTGTGTTGCAACGCCTGGAGATGGTGCTGCGCATCGAGGACGAGGTCAGTCGCTATAAGGTCGAGTTGGGCATCGACGGCCGCCTCCTCGCGCTTCAGCTCGAGGAGCTGATGGCCGGCGTGCGCACCGACCGCGACCTGCTCGTCCGCGACTACCTGCCCTCTGGGCGGCGCGCCATTCCAGCGGAGGCGGCGCTGGAGGCATTGGACGCGCTCGACTCGACCGACCTGTTGGACCTCGTTCTCGTGGCTGAGGCGCTCGGCTATCCCGCCACCGTAGAAGCGCTCGACATCGCGGTGAGCCCGCGCGGGTACCGCATGCTCAGCCGGGTGCCACGACTGCCCTCGTCCGTCCTGGACCGAGTCGTCGAGCAGTTCAGCAGCCTTCAGAAACTGCTGGCGGCCACTACCGAGGACCTGCAGCAGGTCGAAGGCGTAGGCGAGGCGCGGGCCCGCGGCGTGCGCGAGTCGCTGTCCCGGCTGGCCGACGCCTCGATCGTGGACCGTTACGCCTAGTCACACCCAGCCTGCATAGCCACTACTTGACGACGAAGGTCACCGACGCACTTCGGGTCCCGTTCAGCGCGGCGTAGAGCCGGTAAGTGCCTGGTTGCACCTGTAGTCGGGTGCCGCCGCAGCCGGGTTGGGACGTCTTGCCCGTCCAGATCACCTCGACGCGCACCGGCTTGTTTGGTGCCAGCCGTTGCGGGGCCGTGCCGGGTTGCACCTGGCAATCGTGACTGCCCCACACCCGCACGTCGCCGGTGAAGACGGTCAGTTCCACCTGCTGGTCGGCCAGGTCCTGGACACAGGAGGACTTGCCGGTGTTCGTGACGACGAGGTAGAGCGCCGCCGCTTCGCCGACCTTGTATGTGCGCTTGCCGGTCGCGGCCGCCACGGTGAGCCCGGACACGGCGCAGCGCGCGCCGCGCGGAGGCGGCTTGGCCGTCGTCCTGCCGACGCTTGTGCTCGGCGGGCTGGAGTGCGAGCTAGAGCGGGAGACGGCGTGGGAGGGTGGCGCGGCGTTGCCGTCACTCTTGCCCGGGCCGCCGAAGACCACATACCAGGTGAGTACGACGAGCCCGATGACCAGCGCAGCCACCGCCAACCGACGACGCCAATACGTGGCGGGCGGCAACGTTCCCACTGGCTGCAACATGTCGCCTGAACGGTAACCGAAGCCGTCCCCACGCCCGTGCACCAACACAACGCGGAGACAAGGCCCTGGCGTGTCTCTCCCAACCCCACGCTCTGCTGCGCGGCCCGAACGCCGCTCACGACGAGCAGGAATTGGGAGAGACACCCTAGGCTCAGCTCCGCGATGAACAGTGGACACGCGCTGGCGGACCGCCTGCTCGGCTGGTTCGAGGCGTCGGCTCGCGACCTCCCGTGGCGGGCGCCCGGCACGTCGCCGTGGGCGGTCCTCGTAAGCGAGGTCATGCTCCAGCAGACGCCTGCGAGCCGGGTGACTCCCGTCTATACCGCGTGGCTGGCTCGCTGGCCGACCGCCGCGGATCTGGCCGCGGCGTCAGCAGGTGACGCGGTCCGCGCCTGGGGCAAGCTCGGCTACCCGCGGCGCGCGCTGCGGCTACGGGAGTGCGCGGTCGCGGTGTGCGACCGCTTCGACGGCCGCGTGCCCGACGATGTCGGGACGCTGCTGACTCTGCCGGGCGTCGGACCGTACACAGCTCGCGCTGTGTGCGCGTTCGCCTTCGGACAGCGCCAGCCGCTGGTCGACACCAACGTCCGCCGCGTCGTCAGCCGACTCGTGCGAGGCGAAGCGGCCACCGCGCCGTCGACGGCACGCGACCTGGCCGCGGTCGACTCCCTCCTGCCCGACGACGCCAGGGCGGCGCGGTTCTCGGCCGCGTTGATGGAGCTGGGCGCCACGCTTTGCACCTCAGCCCGGCCCGCCTGCCCACGTTGCCCGGTCGCGGACGCCTGCGCCTGGCGGGCCGCCGGCTACCCGCCAACAGCCGGACCGACGGCACGGACCCAGCGTTATGCCGGCACCGACCGCCAGGTGCGCGGCCGCCTCCTCGACGTCCTGCGGGCCAGTCCCGACCCGGTCGGCGCCGCCGAACTCGACTTCGCCTGGCCGGATCGCGTGCAGCGGCGGCGGGCGTTGGAGAGCCTGATCGCCGACGGCCTCATCGATCCGCTCGCCGGCGGACGGTTCGCCCTCCCCGCCTGAACCCTCTTCCCAGGGCCGAGGGGACGTTATGGCCGGTTTCTGCGTGTCGTCGGCAGAAGTTCCCCCTCGAACGCGAGAACCTCCCCCTCGGCGTGGGCGAGGGGGAGGTTGTGGGTCGCGAGTGGCTACTCCGCCGTCTCTGCGGTGGTGACGTCCTGGAGCGGCGCGTCCGGCACTTCCGCGGGCTTGGTCTCGCCGCGGAAGACGAACGTGGGCTTGCCGTCCTCGCCTGGGCCGGTGTCGACCACGACGATCTGCCCCGCGATCAGCTCGCCGAAGAGGATCTTCTCCGACAGACTGTCCTCGATCTCCCGCTGGATCGTCCGACGCAGCGGTCGGGCGCCGAGCACCGGGTCCCAACCCTTCTTCGCCAGCAGTTGCTTGGCTGCCGGGGTGAGCTCCAAGCCCATATCCTTATTCCGCATTTGCGCATCGACGCGCACGATCATCATGTCGACGATCGAGACGATCTCCTCCTCTGTCAGCTGGTGGAAGACGATGATGTCGTCGATGCGGTTCAGGAACTCGGGCCGGAAGTGCTGCTTGAGCTCGTCGTTGACCTTCTGCTTCATCCGGTCGTAGTTCGACGTCGGGTCGTTGTCCGCGGCGAAGCCCATCGTCACGGACTTCGAGACGTCCCTGGTGCCGAGGTTCGTGGTCATGATGAGGACCGTGTTCTTGAAGTCCACGATCCGCCCCTGGCCGTCGGTCAGGCGGCCGTCCTCAAGAACCTGTAGCAACGTGTTGAAGACGTCCGGGTGGGCCTTCTCGACCTCGTCGAACAGCACCACGCTGAACGGCTTGCGCCGCACCTTCTCGGTCAGCTGGCCGCCTTCGTCGTAGCCGACGTAGCCGGGAGGCGCGCCAACGAGACGCGACACGGTGTAACGGTCGTGGAACTCGCTCATGTCCAGCTGGATCAACGCGTCCTGGTCGCCGAACAGGAATTCGGCCAGCGCCTTCGAGAGCTCGGTCTTACCGACCCCGGACGGGCCGGCGAAGATGAACGAGCCACCGGGGCGGCGTGGGTCCTTGAGCCCGGCCCGGGTGCGCCGGATGGCCTGCGAGACGGCCTTGATGGCCTGCTCCTGGCCGGCCACCCGCTTGTGCAGCTCCTCCTCCATGCGCAGCAGGCGGGCGGTCTCCTCCTCGGTGAGCTTGAAGACCGGGATGCCGGTCCAGGTGGCCAGCACCTCGGCGATCTGCTCGTCGTCCACTTCCGCGACGACGTCGAGGTCACCGGCCTTCCACTCCCGCTCCCGCTGCGCCTTCTCGGCGAGCAGGGTCTTCTCGCGGTCGCGCAACGAGGCCGCCTTCTCGAAGTCCTGCGCGTCGATCGCGCTCTCCTTCTCGCGGCGCACGTCGGCGATGCGCTCGTCGAACTCGCGCAGGTCGGGCGGCGCGGTCATCCGGCGGATCCGCATGCGTGAACCGGCCTCGTCGATCAGGTCGATGGCCTTGTCGGGCAGGAACCGGTCGCTGATGTAGCGGTCCGCGAGCCCGGCCGCAGCCACGAGAGCCGAGTCGGTGATGGAGACGCGGTGGTGCGCCTCGTAGCGGTCCCGTAGGCCTTTGAGGATCTCGATGGTGTGCGCCACGGTCGGCTCCCCGACCTGCACCGGCTGGAACCGGCGCTCCAGGGCGGCGTCCTTCTCCAGGTACTTGCGGTACTCGTCGAGGGTGGTGGCGCCGATGGTCTGAAGCTCGCCGCGGGCCAGCTTCGGCTTGAGGATGGACGCCGCGTCGATGGCGCCCTCAGCGGCGCCGGCTCCGACGAGGGTGTGGATCTCGTCGATGAACATGATGATGTCGCCGCGGGTGTGTATCTCCTTGAGCACCTTCTTCAGCCGCTCCTCGAAGTCACCGCGGTAACGCGAGCCGGCCACCAGGGAGCCGAGGTCGAGGGTGTAGAGGTGCTTCTCTTTCAGCGTCTCTGGCACGTCCCCTTTGACGATGGCCTGTGCCAGCCCTTCGACGACGGCGGTCTTGCCCACGCCGGGCTCGCCGATCAGGACCGGGTTGTTCTTCGTGCGCCGGCTGAGCACCTGCATCAGCCGCTCGATCTCCTTCTCGCGGCCGATGACGGGATCGAGCTTGCCGGCGCGAGCGTCCTGGGTGAGGTTGCGGCCGAACTGGTCGAGCACGAGGGATGTCGACGGTGCGCCCTCGCTCGCGGTGCCGGCCGGCTCCTTGCTCTGGTAGCCGTTGAGCAGCTGGATGACCTGCTGCTTCACCTTGTTCAGGTCGGCGCCGAGTTTGACGAGCACCTGCGCGGCCACGCCTTCGCCCTCGCGGATCAGGCCCAGCAGGATGTGCTCGGTGCCGATGTAGTTGTGGCCGAGCTGCAACGCCTCACGCAGGGAAAGCTCCAGCACCTTCTTGGCCCGAGGTGTGAACGGGATGTGCCCGCTGGGTGCCTGCTGGCCCTGGCCGATGATCTCCTCGACCTGCTGACGGACGGCGTCCAGCGAGATGCCGAGCGACTCGAGAGCCTTGGCGGCCACACCTTCGCCCTCGTGGATCAGGCCCAGCAGGATGTGCTCGGTGCCGATGTAGTTGTGGTTGAGCATCCGGGCCTCTTCCTGGGCCAGGACGACAACACGACGTGCGCGGTCGGTGAACCTCTCGAACATGTCCGTCTCCTTCCGCACATGCATGCCGGCACCAGGGTC